>CAVDQR010000076.1:0-6776 GCA_963611065.1 Bacteroides ovatus | reverse complement strand
ACCGAGAGGATCGAGAGGTGGATGGTCTTTCTGACCAATCAGGGTACGGACGATCATATAATCAAGGATCATAAGGGCGAATTGGTTCCGAATCAGTCCTATTTGATAGAAGGCACCGTTCTTTCGCATGTGAAGCATATCGAAGGCGGGCACGTCCTCATCGATATCGCAACGAGATACGGCACGGTCACCTGCGCCGCGTACGAACCCTCCAAGGAATTCCGCTTCGCGGTGGATTGGCTCAACCCCGGAGATGTCGTGGAGGTCATGGGCGAACTCAGGGACGAACCGCGTACCCTGAACATCGAGAAGATCCATGTGATCTCCACCGTGCAGGAATTTCTGAAGGTCTCCAACCCCGTCTGTCCCATATGTTCCAGGACGATGAAATCCACAGGCAAGAACGGGAAGTACAAGTGCAAGAAATGTAGGACCAGTTCCTACGAACCCATCACCGTCCCCATCCGCAGGCAGATCGTCCCCGGATGGTACGAACCTCCCACGGCGGCGAGGCGCCACCTGTCGAAGCCCCTCAAGAGGATGGGTCTCATCCAACCGGTGGAGTTCGTCAATGGTCGTACTTGACCATCGACACTCTTTTATAATCTCCTTCGATGCGAACGACAGAAGGGATTACCCATGGATGAAGCAGTTATCATAAGCGCTGTAAGGACACCCATAGGAAAATACGGAAAGGCTCTGGCCGGATTCAAGGCCACGGAGCTCGGTGCGATGGTTGTTAAAGAAGCCGTCTCCCGCGCCGGCGTCCAGCCCACCGACATCCAGGAATGCATCATGGGGAACGTCATCGGAGCGGGACTCGGACAGAACCCCGCCAGGCAGGCCGCCGTCCACGGAGGCCTCCCCGTCGAGATCGGATCGTTCACCGTCAACGCCGTCTGCGGTTCCGGACTCAAGGCGGCTATGCTCGCCGCCGATGCCATCAAAGCCCAGCAGTACGAGGTCCTCGCCGTCGGAGGCATGGAGAGCATGTCCAACGCCCCCTACCTCATGCCCGGCGCCAGGTGGGGATACAAGATGAACAACCAGACCGTGGTCGACTCCATGGTCCACGACGGTCTCTGGGACATCTTCAACGACCAGCACATGGGATTCACCGGCGAGATCGTCGCCGAGAGGTTCGGCATCAGCAGGGAGGATTCCGACAGGCTGTCCATGGAATCCCACCTGAAAGCGGCCAAGGCCACCAAGGAGGGCAAGTTCAAGAAGGAGATCCTGCCCGTCACCATCCACTCCAAGAAGGGCGACACCGTCGTCGAGACCGACGAGGGGATCAGGGAGGACACCACCATGGAGGGCCTCGCCAAGCTCAAGCCCGTGTTCAAGAAGGACGGACAGGTCACCGCCGGGAACTCCTCGCAGCTCTCCGATGGAGCTTCCGCCCTTGTCATAACTTCGAGGAAGTGGGCCGAGGAGCACGGATGCAAGCCCCTGGCCTCCATCGTCGCCTACGGCGAGAGGGGTGTCAAGCCCGAGTACATCATGGAGGCCCCCATACCCGCGACACGCCACGTCCTCGAGAAGGCGGGCATGACCATCGACGACATCGACCTGTTCGAGCACAACGAGGCCTTCGCGTCCGCTTCCTGCGCCGTCAAGAAGGACCTGAACGTGCCCGACGAGATCTTCAACGTCAACGGAGGGGCCGTCGCCCTCGGACACCCCATCGGATGCTCCGGAGCCCGCGTCCTCACCTCGCTGATCTACGCGCTGCACGACAGGAACAAGGACACCGGACTCGCGACCCTCTGCCTCGGCGGCGGGAACGCGGTCACGATGATCGTCAAGCGCGAGTGAGACTGTTCGGAAACCTTTTCGAAACCTCTTAACCCCTCTTTTTCGGACCGTTCCGATGGTACGGTCGCGCAGTATTTCAACGACCTTCCGGATTCACTCGGCATGAAAACCCTCGAAACCGTGATGGAAGAGATCGATGCCAGCGTCGACGACATGATATCGACGATGATCGGGATGATACGCTATCCCGCGCTCTCCCCCATCAACGGCGGAAAGGGTGAGAAGGAGAAGGCCGACTACCTCCAATCGAAGCTCGTCGGGTTCGATTCGGTCGTCCGCGTGGACGTTCCGGACGATACCGATCCCTCCGTCATCCGTCCCAACATCCTCGCCAAGAAGAACGGCAGGAAGAAGGGGACGCTGTGGATCGTATCCCACATCGACGTGGTCCCCGCGGGGGATCCCGCATCCTGGGACACGCCTCCGTTCGAGGGCGTCCTGAAGGACGGATGCATCTACGGGAGGGGCACGGAGGACAACGGACAATCCGTGATCTCATCGATGTTCGCCTCCAGACCGTTCCTCGATCAGGAACTGAACGGGATGTCCATCGGGATTGCTTACGTGGCCGACGAGGAAACCACCAGCAAGATGGGTATCGAGTACCTGCTGGATCACGGATACTTCTCCCAAGATGACGTGATCATGGTGCCCGATTGGGGATCCCGCGACGGGAAGCAGATCGAGGTGGCCGAGAAGAGCATGGTCTGGCTCAGGTTCACGATCGAGGGGAGGACCACCCACGGATCCACCCCGGAGCTCGGCATCAACGCCTACAGGACGTCGACCGTCCTCCTGATGGATCTGATGGAATCGTTCCCGGAGCGCTTCGGCGACACCGATCCTATGTTCGTCGGACCGTCCACTTTCGAGCCCACCAAGAGGCCCGCCACCGTGGAGAACGTCAACACCATCCCGGGATACGACGAGTTCTGCATGGACATCCGTCTCCTTCCGAGGTACAAGGTCGACGATGTCATCGCCATGGCGAAGGACATCGCTTCGAGCTACGAACGCTCCACCGGAGCGAGGATCGGTGTGGAGATCGTCGAGAGGCACGACGCGGGCGCACCTTCCGATACGGGATCCGAGGCGTTCAATGCGCTGGCGGATTCCATAGAAGCGGTCGTCGGCTGCAGGCCTCAGGGGATAGGCATCGGCGGAGGCACCTGTGCCAACTTCTTCCGTCAGAAGGGGTTCGACGCCTATGTGTGGCAGTTCGGCGGAGGGACGCTCCATGCGCCCAACGAGCACGTGCCCGTTCAGAACATCGTAACCGACGCGAAGGTGTACGCGAGGCTGATCCACAGGCTGTGCCTGTGATCATTCGTCGCCGAAGAGCCTCTGGATCATCCACTCGGTGTCGAACTTGACGATATCGTCGTATTCCTGACCGTTGCAGACGAATGCGATGGGCTTGTTGATGGTGTGCGCGATGGACAATGCCGCACCCCCCTTCGCATCCGTGTCGATCTTGGTGAGGATGATCGCATCGACGCCGATGGCCTGGTCGAAGACCTTGGCCTGCTCGATGGCGTCGTTCCCCGCGAGGGAATCGCCGACGAAGACCTTCAGGTCCGGCTTGGCGACCCTGACGATCTTCTTCATCTCCTCGATGAGGTTGCTGTTGGTCTGCATCCTGCCGGCGGTGTCGATGAGAACGACATCCTTCCTCTTGGACTTGGCATGCTCGATCGCATCGAACGCGACGGCCGACGGATCGGAGTCGTGCTCCTGTTTGACGATCTTGCACCCGAGCTTCTCGGAGTGGAAGGTGAGCTGCTCGATGGCGCCCGCCCTGAAGGTGTCGCATGCGGCGAGCACCACGGTCTGACCGTTCTTCATGATGCGGTTCGCGATCTTCGCGATGGCCGTGGTCTTCCCGGTGCCGTTGATGCCGACGAACATGACGACGGTGGGCCTCTCCTGCTCGGCGAGCCATCCGTCGAAGTCGAATTCGTTTATCTTGAGGACGTCCCTGACGGCATCCCTGATGGCGAGCTCCACGACCTGCTCCAGGGTGTAGGAGCGGTCGTACTTCCTGCCGACCAGGTTCCCGCGGACGCCGGCTTTGATCTCCTCGACGACGGGGTAGGCGACATCCGCCTCCAGAAGGATGATCTCGAGTTCGTCGAGGATCTCGTCGAGCGGGTCCTCCTTGATCTTCTTACCGGAATCGCCGACGGGCGCTTCCTCGACCTGGAGGGTCTTCTTCTGTTCTTTCTGCTCCTTCTTCTCCTGTTTCTTGAGCTTCAGCATCTCCTTCCTGGAGAGCTTGGGCTCCTCCTTGGGGGTCTCCTTCGGGACCTCCGCAGGGGCTGCGGGAGCGGGTTGCGACGGGGTCTCGGGGACCGCCGTCTTCGTTTCGGGCGCCGGAGGCGCGGGCGGCTGTTCGACTTCCTCGTGCTTGTAGACATCCTCCTCCTTGAGCTTCTCGCCCTTGGAGAAGAGGCTCTTCATCTTCGCTTTGAGGGAATCGAACATGCGCCCGCCTCACTGGTAGCTCCCGTTCTGGGCCTGACGCCTTCCAGCGTACTCCTGCTGGACCGCCTCGGAGACGGCCGTCAGGCTCTGCTGGGATTCGTTCAGGGTCTCGATCGACTTCTTGAGGGCCTCGGCGATCTCCGCGGAGCTCTTGTCGAGGTAGTCGACGGACTCGTCGGAGGTCTTCTGGATCGAGATGCCGGAACCGATTCCGGTGATGACGGTCCTGTTGCCGGTGACCTTCACGGGGATGTAGCACGAGGCGCCGACGGGGACCATGATCTCGTCCCCTTCCTTAGCGTCCTTGAATGCCTTGACGGCCTCAAGGGCCATGGAGACCTCGTCGAGGGACATGCGCAGGACCTGAACCTGGCGGGTGAGGGCCTCGACCCTGTCCTTGTAGGCATCCATCAGTGCCAAGGCCTGACGGAGCTCGTTGTCGTCCACGATCACTCACCGATCTGGTACTTGACGACGTGGTTGACGACCTGGTCGGCGGGGATCTCGGCGACATCGGTGATGTCGATCTGCCACCTCTTCAGCTTGTGCTTGCTGCCGATGGTGGAGAGGGCCTTCTCTTTGACGGCGGCCTCGTCCTCGGCTGCCATCTCGACGGAGAAGGGCTGCCTGATCTGCCTGGGGTCTGCGTAGGTACCAGTGACACGGAATGCTTTCATAGTGATTACCTTGGCCTGGCCATCCTCAACTGCTTAATAAATGATTCGCCCGCGATATATTATAAGAGGGAAGGAGGAACGTGCCTTCCGAGCGTTCTCCGCGATCGGCGGTTTTCAGGAGTCTGGCTCATCGTTCGGAACGATATCCGGTCGGAGAATGCCGCTCGGAGGGCGAATCGGGTCATCTCCGAATGTGCCAGATCATCCGAACAGCTTCTGCTTCCCGTCCTGTTCGGACGCGTATCCGATGTCGGCCATCTTCCTTCCGATCAGGAACACGGCCGCGAATTCGGGGACCTCGGTCTCGCCTTTCAACGAGAAATGCTCGCCCTTCATGTCCAGCTCCATCGGGCGTCTCATGGTGACCTTGACGGGGTCGTCCGTGTAGGCGTCGGGGACGGCCATCTGCAGGGGGTCGAAGTCGGTCAGCTGCTCGCGGGTGATCGGCGTCACCCTCAGTCCGCTCTTCCCGTGGACCGACCCGGGGAGACGGATCAGTCTCTTGATGTCCGCGGTGACGGGCTCGTCGACCTCTCCGGACAGGCGGTAGGCCACATCCTCCTTCATGATCTTGATGAGCATGTTCTGCACGGGGGAGGAGAGCATCGCCATGTTGTTCTTCTCGAACAGGACCTTCCTGGCCTTCCTGAGCTCCTCCTGCGCCTTGTACACCGTCTTGATGTCGCTGCCCTTGATGCTCGGATACTCCTTCTTGAGGTTCTTCCCGTCCCCGTCGCAGAAGTCGTTGACCACATCCATCAGGCCTCCGCGCATCCTCTTCTTCCATCCTCCCGCGTCCGCAGGGGGGATGAGGCGGTCCTTGGCGACGTTGGTGCGGATCCCCGCCCCGGTGACGACGGATGATGTCGCCACGCGGTTGATCGGGAAGACCCAGTCTATGTTCAGTCCGGATCCGGTGATGTAGTCGACCAGCTCCCTCCTCTCGTGGGTTCCCAGTTCCATGACGTCCGGGGTGCGGACGTGGGCGTGGTATCCCCTGCCTCCGGAGAACGTGATGTGCACCTGGTCCTCGGAGAATCCCAGGTCCCCCAGCAGGAACGAGTCGACCAGGTTGATCATCTCTCTCCTGATCTGCAGGATCATCTGCGCGTAGGTCATGTTCTCCGCGCCCTCCAGGTGGTCGGCGTCGAGATCGAAGATGAGTTCGGCGCCCAGCCATTCCTTCTCCTCCATGACGGGGGCGTTGGGCTTGCGGTAGTACGAGGTGGAGTAGTAGCTGTGGGCCGGGACGTTGCCCTGCATGTACCTGCGGAGCTCCTCCGGCGTGTTGAACGACAGGTGCCTCTGGACGAAGTTCTTGTCGAAGAACATGAACCCGAATTCCCTGCGGGCGAACCTGTCGGGCAGTATCGGACCGTCGGTCCGATAGTACCTCTTGAACGCCTTGAGCATGAAGCGGGAGTTCGAATCCATCGTCCGAACCATCGGGGGCGGTCCTATTTAAAATGACGGAGGGCGCGCAAACGTGGATAGCGGTCTGTTGTGATTGCATTATTTCCATTTTTATTCATCAAATGAGTCCAATGTACGTTTGCAGAATAGCATCATCAGACCGAGAGTAGGATTTATTTACTGAGTTGACAATGAGGATTATGACCCGAGCATACCTACGGCTCTTTACCTTCTGGGTTATATCCGTAGGTTACTGCTCAACCCTCCAGTATTTGCGTGTCTGAATTCTCGGTGACTCACAGATCACCTTTCGACAAATTTTCTGTATCCTACATATGTCACGGCCATCTTCATGTTAGTATGTTCCCTAGCAATGGGGTCGTT
>CAVDQR010000075.1:0-6975 GCA_963611065.1 Bacteroides ovatus | reverse complement strand
GACCACTCGGACATAATATTAATGGATTCTGGAGGTTTCATTCGGAGAAGATAATGATTTATCGTGAAACATTAAACATTTATATCGGTGGGCTAATACCTACTTACAAGGTCGGATTACCTGGAGGAACAGATATGACCTACAACACGAGATTCCGCGCGATGAGATTGAGCCGCAGGGACCTGGAGAAACTCAGGGACGAGGGGAAGACCACCGAGATCGAGATGGTCGGACTCCTGTACGCAGATGAGGACGTGACTCCGGACCTCATAGAACAGACGGTGTCCAAGGCGACCGTCTACGGCAGGATCATCGCTCTGCCCAATGTGAAACAGGCACTGCTCGCGCGCTGCCCCGCTTGAGACAATTTTTTCAAAATAGCGAGGGGTCGGAGGACCCGGCCCCTCATGGTTTTCTTCACTCGGGGTCCTTGTAGGCCTGAGCGGCGTCGAACTCGTCCGTGACCTCCTTGGAGGGGGGCGGGGTGAGCAGCGCCACGATGACTCCCACGACGAGGGAGATCAGGAATCCGGGGAACAGCGAGTAGAGTCCGGTGGATGCGGAGAAGAACGTCTCCCACACGACGACCACGACGAATCCGGTGATCATCGATGCCATGGCACCCTGGATGTTCATGCGCTTCCAGAACAGGGACAGGATCATGACCGGCGAGAACGCGGATCCGAACCCGGCCCATGCGTACGACACCAATCCCATGATGTTCTTGTCGGCGAAGAACGCCAGGACGATCCCGATCACCGAGATGATGATCACGATGAACCTGGAGATCCACATGAGCTTGGTGTCGCTGTAGTTCAGCTTCTTGCTCTTGCCCAGGATGTCGTTGGTGATCGACGAGGCGGACACGAGGAGCTGGGAGCTGGCGGTGGACATGATGGCCGCGAGGATCCCGGCGAACACCACTCCGAGGATGAACGGTGTGAACAGGTCCTGCGCCATGTACATGAACACGTACTCGGAGTTGCCGTCGGCCAGGAACTCCATGGATGTTCCGTGCATCGGCAGGTAGACCCCGGCGACGATGGCGCACAGGGAGATGAACCCCAGCGCCAGGATGCCCCAGAGGAGGGACACCCTGCGTGCGACCTTGATCTCCTCGACCTTCCTGATCGACATGTACCTGACGACGATGTGCGGCATCCCGAAGTAGCCGAACCCCCACGCCAGGCAGGAGACGAGCGCGATGATCGTGATCGGCTTCCCGCTGTCGTACAGCAGGTTGGTGTAGCCCTCGATCCCTATCGAATCCCATCCGGCGGTGATGGTGTCCCATCCCGTGACCCCGATGGCGATCAGGGGCACGAGCATGATGACGATGACCATCAGGATCGCCTGGAAGAAGTCGGTCCAGCAGACCGCCTTGTACCCTCCGAGGAAGGTGTACAGGATGATCACGACACCGCCGACGATCATACCGATCTGGAGACCGAACTCGGGCAGGAGCATCTGCAGGACGATACCGCAGCTCTTGAACCCGGATGCGACGTAGATGGTGAAGAAGAACAGGATGACGACGGCGCAGATCAGCCTGAGGTAGCCCTTCTCGTCGTTGAAGCGGTTGGAGAAGAACTCCGGCATGGTGAGGGAGTTCTTGGATACGAAGGAGTGTTTCCTGAGACGTTTGGCGACGAACAGCCAGGAGCAGTACGAACCGATGAGCAGTCCGATACCGATCCACGCCTGTCCGAGACCGGCCAGGACGATGGATCCGGGGAGCCCCATCAGGAGCCACCCGCTCATGTCCGAGGCCTGCGCGGACATCGCGCTTACATAGGGGCCCAGCGACCTGCCGCCGAGGATGTAGTCCTCCATGCTGTCCTTCTTCTTCCTCCAGAAATGGACTCCGATGAGGATCAGCGCGACGAAATAGATCGCGAAGGCCAGAACGGTCATTGCTTCCATTGGATATCTGGAAGCGACTGACGGGTTCAGGTTATAATCTTACCGTGCCAGAGGATGAAAAGCAACGCCGTTAATCCCTACTATAGCGGAAGGATTGAAAGTCCCGGAGGATATCGGGCGGTCGGATGCGGGAGATAGAGGACCACGAGGTCATCGGCAGGGAGAACGTCGGCGAGCTCACGCTCAAGGGTTCGAGGTTCATCGGGATCGCTCTGGCGTGCCCGGACGAGGATTCGATACAGTCCAACCTGTCTCAGTTGGCCGTCAGATGGAGGGACGCCACCCACTACTGCTGGGCCGCCGTCTACGGCGGTTCGGAGAGGAGGGAGAGGTCGAGCGACAACGGCGAACCCTCCGGAACGGCGGGGAAGCCGATCCTCTCGGTGCTCAGGGGGACCGGTCTGACGGATACGATGGTGGTGGTCATCCGCTACTTCGGAGGGACGCTCCTGGGGACCGGCGGATTGGTCCACGCGTACACCGAAGGGGCCAAGCTGGCCCTGGACGGCGCGGAGCGCGTGAAGAGGCGCGCGTGCTGCGTGTACGGGTTCCATCTCGACTATTCCGACTACAGCGCGTTCGAGTCCAAGATGTCCGATCTGATGGCGAGACGTCCGGAATGCGGATACACCGAGAGGGTCGACGTCAAAGCGTGGATACCGATAGACCGCAGGGACGAGTTCCTGAGAAGGTTGTCCGACCTGACCGAACGTCGCGCACTGCCGACCGAGTACCCCGACGACTACGTGCGATCACGCTTCCGCCGATTCCTCGTTCCTGAAGAGCTCCGGCAGGGGCAGGTAAGCTCCGATCACCGCGGATAGCGCCAATATCACCACGCTGTGGAACGGGAAGCACAGGAACAGCAGGAGCACGACCATCAGGGGCTTCTTCATCACCCCTCCGACCACCGCGGCGGTCGTGGCGCAGACTGAAAACATCGGATCCACGCCCAGCAGTGCGGACAGCCCGTATCCCATGATTATCCCGGCGAAGATCACGGGGAAGAAGTGACCTCCGCGCCACCCCATGTTCACGCAGAACGCGGTGACGAGGATCTTCACGAATCCCGTGCCGATGAGCACTGCAGCTGTCATGGTCGTCCACACGGAATCGAGGGATTCCGCCTGCGCTTCTCCGGAGAAGAGGGTGAACGGCAGGACCATCCCGCATATCGAACAGGGTGAACGGCAGGACCATCCCGCATATCCCCAGGACGAGCCCCCCGATCACGGCCCTGACGACGTCCCTGTCCCCGAAGAGACCCGACACGCGATGGAACAGGTTGTCGGACACGCGGAACAGCCATCCTCCGACCGCTCCGACCAGACAGACCGGGATCAGGTACAGGAGTTCCCCGTCCCCGAAACCCATGCCGTCGTAACGGGGCATGGACATCCCGCCGCCGATGTAGCGTCCGAGGAGGTACATGGCGCCCATCGCGCCGATTATGGCGAAGATGTACGTGACGATCTTCATCGGCTTGGATAGAACGAGACCTTCCGACGTCCTCTCCGCCGAGACACCGGCGAATCCGAACAGCGGTGCGGTGAACACCGCGGAGAGCGTGGCGTACATCCCGATGTCCGTGAGGTCCTTCAGGTCGCTGCCGAACCTCTTGAAACGGTCGCTCACCCAGGTGCACAATGCGGCGATCACCCCGGTCAATCCGGCCTCCGGACCCACGGATCCCCCGAACACCAGCGGCAGGACGGCCCCGACGGACATGACGCCGACCTTGTCGTACTCGTAGCGCCCGTCCCTCTTGACCTTGGCCATGACCTCCGGGAGCGTCTCCGGATAGCGTCCGAACCTCTTGGCGAACAGTCCGATGACCACTCCGCCGATCAGGCACACCACGAGCGGGTAGAATCCGCCTATGTGCTCCTCGAAACCGGACCACAACGCCGTGATCCCCACGTCCATGGCGAACAGGACCGCCCAGATGACCGCGCCCGCCAGCATCCCCGTGATCATGACGGAGACGAGGAAGACGGCGCGATTGAACGTCCTGACACCCGAAGGCATGTATTCGGATTGTCTTGTTCTATTAATATTAGAATAGTGCCGCGTCGCATCCCACTTATACCGAGACCCGTTCCTCTCGCGCATGCTCCTTAAAGCCCAGTCGGTCGCCAAATCCTTCGGACCCGTGAAGGTCCTGAAGGACGTCAGTCTCCAGATCAACGAAGGGGACAGCATAGGTCTGATCGGGGTCAACGGAGCGGGGAAGTCCACGTTCCTGAGCATCCTCCTCGGGGAGCAGAAGCCCGATACCGGGGAGCTCATCAGCCAGACCGAGCGCATCGGCTACCTGGAGCAGTTCGCGGAATCCGGGGACGTCACCGTCAGGGAGGTCCTCGGGAGGCCGTACGGCCACATCGAGGCGATCCGGCGCAGGCTCAGGGAGATCGAGGAGGAGATGATGGCCGGCGGGGACATCGACTGGAACGCCCTGGCCGAGGAGAACTCCGCGTTGGAGGCCAGGCTGGCCAAGGCCGACCAGGACGACGAGGCCAACAAGATCGAGGCCCTGAAGAGGGTCGGTCTGTCCCCCGACATGATGGAGCGCATGATGTCCTCCCTCTCGGGAGGGGAGCGCACCAAGGTCATGCTCTCCAGGATAGTGATCCAAGCGGACGACTGCGACCTCCTGGTCATGGACGAGCCCACGTCCCACCTGGACATCACCACCGTCGAGTGGCTGGAGGACTACCTGATCAAATCCCACTGCGCGGTGCTCGTCGTCAGTCACGACAGGTACTTCCTGGACAAGATCGCCACCCGCATGCTGGAGATCGACCGCGGGAAGTCCCGCGAGTACAAGGGGAACTATTCGGACTTCATCACCAAGAAGATGATCGAGCTGGACCGGATGGAGAAGGAGTACCGCAAGTACGCCACCCAGAAGAAGAAGCAGGAGCAGATCGCCGCCGAGCTCCACCAGGACCAGTGGTACATGACCACCCACAAGACCCGCGAGAAGATGATCGCGAAGATGGAGGTCAAGGAGAAGCCCGAGAAGGCCCAGGAGATCACCGTCAGGATCCAATCCGCCCCCAAATCCGGGAAGAACGTGATGATCGCCAAGAACCTCTGCGTCGACCTCGGCGGGAGGAGGATCCTCTCGGACGTCAACCTGGACATCCAGAAGGGCGAGAAGGTCGGCGTGTTCGGCGCCAACGGGGAAGGCAAATCCACGCTGGTGAAGGCGCTCCTGGGGGAGATACCGTCCACCGGGGACCTGTGGGTCGCTCCCGGGGCGAAGATCGGATACTATTCGCAGCACCACGAGGCGCTGGACCCGAAGCTGTCGGCGGAGGAGCAGCTGCTCCTGATCGTGGGGAAGGACCGCAGGGCCGACGCCAGGAAGATGCTGGCGAGGTTCCTGCTGTTCGGGAACGATGTGGAGCGTCCCATGTCCACCCTGTCCGGGGGGCAGAGGGCGAGGGTGGCGATGTGCTGCCTGCTGATGGACGCCACGAACCTCCTGGTCCTGGACGAGCCCACCAACTACCTGGACATCCCGGCGAAGCACGCCGTGGAGGAGGCGCTGAACGAGTACGACGGGACCGTCATCACGGTCACCCACGACAGGTACTTCCTGGACACGGTGTGCACCAAGGTCATCGAGGTCAAGGACGGCCGCACGACGGAGTTCGCGGGAACGTACTCGGAGATGAAGGGCAGGCCGAACGTCCGCGAGATCGTCATGGACGCGGACGAGTACAAGGTCATAGCGCCCTTCACCAACTGGGCCACCGGCAGGAAGTACGGCAAGGGGGAGCGCGTGCTCATCACCCCTCCGGAGGAGAAGAGCTTCGAATGGGCGATGAACCAGGGGAAGCTGAAGAAGACCGGCGGACGTCAGAGGAAGAAGGTCGACAAGTCCTACGTCGAGGATGCGGCTCAGGAGTGATTGGCCAGCCTGTCGATCCTCTCTATCCTCGACTCGATCATGGAGACCATGAGGTCAGCCCTGATGTGACTGATTGCTACACCATCCGACCGATCCACACCGGAATGCAGCATCTTCCCGATCGCCGGAAGCGCATCCAGCATCCTCTCGGGTTCGAACCGGTCCCTCCAACGGGCCGCCAGTTCTTCCGATAACGTGAGATTGTCATTGGCCTTCTGGAACTCTCCCTCTATTATCTCGGTGAGCACCCTGCACATCAGGGATGTCCCCGAATCGTAGATCGGAGCGGGACTGATCCATTCGAGCGTCTCGGCATCCCTCAGGACCCCGTAGTTCCCGTGGTGCCGGTCCGTGTTGATGATGACCGCATCGATGAGGTCCATGTCGTTCAGGACGGGTTTCACGTCGATCCCCAGCTCCGTTCAGACACGGGCATACTCATCGCGATAGGACCCGTTCACCGTCGGGACGAATGCTTCCACCATCTGCCTCGCCGTGACCAGCTCCGTATCCGGCGTCACGAAATCCCTGCATACGGAGCACGGCCTGTCATCCACCCACATCAGCTCGTACCCCGCGTTGTCGATGCCCTGGGAATCCATCAGTATGGTGGCGATGACCTCGTTGAACGGCTCCTGATCCCAGAATGTGCCCGACTTGACGAGACACCTGTCCCCGTCGATGACCGTCCACCTCTTCCGCAGCACCCCGTCGGTCGTGCTGTCGGGAGACGACATGTCCAACTCCCCGCCGGCCGGTGCGCCGAACAGGAGGTCCCCGATGTCGGGGGAGAACGGATGCCGGAAGAAATCCACGTCCTCCCAACGCGTGGCGGGATCGTCCCTCACCCAATACTGATCGGAGAGACTGAGCCCCCGGCACTTCGTCAGAAGGCATCTCGTGTCCGCGATATCGGCTGATTCCAGGAATTGTCTGATCCCCTTACGGGTTGCGGGGATGGAACGCTTCTTCCACCAGTTCCTGAGATCATCCAGATCCGCCTCCCCGTCGTACACCGTCCCGGGAGGCATGTGCCGGATGCATGAGACGCTCAGGATATCTGCGATGTACCCGTCATCGTCGATGGACAGCTCCGCTACGGGCCGATTCCTATGCATGAGTTGGTAGAGCAT
>CAVDQR010000074.1:3588-6976 GCA_963611065.1 Bacteroides ovatus | reverse complement strand
CATCCATATCGATCCCAGTGAACTCGGTGCCGTATGTGGTGTCGTAAGGCGGGAAGTCGGGACTGGTCTCGACGACGATGGTCTTCCTGTCATCTCCGTAGAGCGGAGGCGTCTCGGCACTGCATCCGTTCTCCACATAGTAGTCTATGATCTTCTGGACCGTGCCGTCGTCGATGAGCTTCTTCAGAGCCGTGTTGAACTTCTCGTAGAGGCCGCTGTCCTTGGAGAATACGAATCCATAGTACTCGATCTCAGCATCCGTCAGGATGTCGCGGATCTCGAGCTCGGGGTGAGCGGCTATCTGAGATTGAGCGACCATGTCGTCGACGATCTCAGCATCGGCCTTGCCGTTGAGGACATCCAGCACCACATCGGCGTACGCCTTCTGGTAGACGATGTCGCTGCTGACCGTCTCGGCGTAGTCGGCACCGGTGGTGCCGGTCTGGACGGTGAGCTTCTTCCCCTTGATGTCCTCGAGGGAATCTATCGTCGAATCCTTCAGGACCACGGCCACCTGCTTGACGGTGGCGTACGACTCGCTGAAGTCGACCTGCAGCTTCCTCTCATCGTTGATCGTGAATCCGGAGGCGCCGAAGTCACATTTCTTCTGCTGCACGGACATGAGGATCGAGTCGAAGGCGTTCTGCCTGAACTCGACGCTGTATCCTATCTCTTTGCAAACGGCACGGATCACGTCCATGTCGATTCCGGCGAACTGATCACCGTAGTAGTAGTCGAACGGTGCGAAATCGGGACTGGTCTCAACGACAATTGAGCCCCCCCCCCCTCTCATCGTTCAGATTGACCACGACGATAGCCGCGCACGCCACGATGATGATCGCCATCACCGCGGCCAGTAGCTTTCTATTCATGTTATCAACCGAAGCTGAAGTATAGGCTCTAGGTCACGTAATAAAAGAATGTGAACAAGCTCGGTCGCTTTCGGACCTTATGTTCGGAATCGGACTTTAAGCATGTTCAAGAATTCGAGAAGTTACATTGGAGGGTGCAGCCAGTCCATTATGATACTGGCTGGCACCCCCGAGGTGCTTAAACACAGATGTGCAATCCAACCCCATTTTGCTTAAATACAGAAATGCAACACGGATGTGCTGGCTGCGGGATCACAGATCCCTGAACGGGACCAGGTCGCAGCACCCGCACTCGAGACACATCGTGACGCTCGTCAGGGACGTCATCCCGTGCTCCTGCATGACCTCCTTCTGCATCCTGGCGACCGCCATGGCCCTCTCCGGCGTCACCGGAACGGGCTCCCCTATCGCCGCTCTCAGGTTATCGCGGTTGAATCTGTTGACGCGGAGCGCCCTGAATCCCGGGATCACGCCCATGGAGCACAGCGTCTCCGCCGCATCGCGGAGATCGCCGTCGGTCTCCCCGAGGCCGTAGATGATGTTCGATATCACGCGACCCCTGCCGAAGACCCCCACGGCCTCCTCCAGTAATCCCATGATGCCGTCGTAGTCCAGATCGGGGCACACCTTCGCGAAGATGTCCCTCCTGGGGGACTCCAGATTCAGCTTTATCTCGTCCGCCCCCGCCTCTTTGATCCTGCGGATGTGCTCCGGCGAGGAGACGTAGGGCTCCACCCCGATCGGCATGTCCGGGTACGCGGAGCGCACGCGGGACACCACGTCGACCAGCCTGTCCACGGTGTCGTCGATGCTCCCGACCACCCCGCTGGTGAACGAGACCGCCTTCACCTCATGCTCCGACACCGACTCGGCGAGCATGTCCATGATCTTCTCCGTCGAGAGGTGCTTGTCCTCGCTCATGTCCAGCAGAGGCGAGGAGCAGTAGGCGCAGTGGTAGATGCACCTGGGGTCCAGGTTGAAGAACGCCTGCTCCGGGCAGTGGCGGACCACCGGCTGCAGCTCCACCTCGTCCAGGAAGGGCTCGCCGCCGTGCGTCAGCGACAATTTCCCATCGTCGGACACATGGAGCTCGAACTCGCCCGAATCGTACGAGATGGACTTCTTCACGCGGAAGCGCCCGAACGATATGGCCACGGATCCGAATCCGGCGCCGGGGCCGGCGGTGGAATGGGATATCCTGCACGGCACCTCGTACCCCTCGGGCAGACGAACGCCCCCTCCCAGCGAGAGGAGGGCCTTCTTCTCCAGCATCTCGTCCATGGGGATCCCCTCGGCGGACCTTCTGTATCGATGCGACGCAGCGGTCGATCATGTCGTCGAAATCCATCCTCTGCTGGAACTCGGCGACCTTCTCCGGCTTGGCCTCGGTGACCGGGCGGATGGGCACCGCGGCGCATCCGGACGTCTTGATGATCGAGATGTCGAAGGTCCCGATGCGCTGGGCGATGTCGATGATCTCCAGCTTGTCCAGCCCTATCAGGGGACGGACCACCGGGAATCCCAGGTCCTTCTGCTCCGCGCGGATGTTCATCAGCGTCTGCGAGGCCACCTGGCCGAGGGAATCGCCCATGATGATCCCGGACGCCCCGATGCTCTGCGCGAACCTCTTGGCCACGTTGTGCATGGTCCTCTTGCAGAGGACGCACTGGTAGTTCGCGTCGGCCTTGTCGGCGATGATCCTCTGGTTGGTGCCGTGGTCGGCCACGTACACGGGGAACTCCCTCCCGGTGTACCTCTCCAGCTGTTCGGAGATCTTCACGACCTTCTCGAGATCCTTCGGATCCCCGTACTCGCCGTTGCTCATGTGCAGCATCACCACATCCGCGCCCGCTTCGGACATCAGATAGGATGCGACTGGGGAGTCTATGCCCCCGGAAATCAAGGATACCAGCTTCATGCGCTCATCTCCTCAGTATGTCTATCTTCGAAAGTTTCTCCAGCGCCGCCTCCAGCGTGGAATCGTTCTTGGCGAAATGCAGACGGATCAGATCGTTCACGTCCCCCTTGAAGAAGCTCGAACCCGGGACCGCCCCGACCCCGACCCTCCTGGCCAGGTCCTCGCAGAACTCCAGGTCGCACCCGTATCCGTAGTCGGAGACGTCGACCAGCACGTAGTACGCCCCCTGAGGGACGTTGTGCGGTATGCCGATGTCGTCCAATCCCTTGAGGAACAGCGCCCGCTTGGACGTGTACTTCGCCTTCAGGTCGTCGTAGTAGGAATCTCCGAACTCCAGCGCGGTGACGAGGGCCTCCTGCAGGGGTGCGGCCGCACCCACCGTCAGGAAATCGTGGACCTTCCTCGCGACGTCGATGATCTCCGGCGTGGATATTATGTATCCGACGCGCCAGCCGGTGACCGAATAGGTCTTGGACAGGGACGAGCAGGAGATGGTGCGCTCCCTCATGCCCGGAAGGGCGGCGAAATAGGTGTGGACGTTCGGGTCGTAGACGATGTGCTCGTACACCTCGTCGGTTATCACGTACGTGTCGTACTC
>CAVDQR010000074.1:0-3361 GCA_963611065.1 Bacteroides ovatus | reverse complement strand
CCTTGTCGCCGGGGTTGACCACGGACATCATGGCGACCATCATGGCCTCGGTGCTCCCGCAGGTCACGAGGACCTCCGTCTCCGGGTCGATGTCCATGCCCATGAAATGCGTCTGCTTCTTCGCGAGGGCCTCCCTGAAGTTGGGCGCCCCCCATGTCACGGCGTACTGGTGCGGACCCTCGCGGGCGACCTCCGCCAGACGGTCGGTGAGCTCCTTCGGGGGATCGAAGTCCGGGAACCCCTGGGACAGGTTGATCGCACCGCACTCGTTGGAGATGCGCGTCATGCGCCTGATCACGGAGTCGGTGAACCCCGCCGTCCTATCGGAGAGACCGCGCATGGGATCGCCTGCTGCGGTTCGCGCGGATGTGCGCGGATGCGATGTATTCGAGCTCGTCGCGGGGCATCGTCCCGATATTCCTGATCCAGTAATTACCGTCGGACATGGATGGTCACTGTAATTCCTACTTTTCCTATAAGGAATGGTAGCGATGACCCCTATTTAATCCATTGGCGAAGTTCTTGCATCCGGATGGAATCTGATCCATCCGGAGACCCAGGATGCGGGATGCACCCGAATCCCCGGGATTGTCGGGGAACCTGTTCCCGATTCGATTTCCACATTTCCCCCAGGGAAATTATTTAATCCGAACCGCCGATGCGCGAGCGTGCATATCTCCACGAGGACCCGGTTCGCGATACAGATGATGGTCGACATGACCGTCTACGAATCCGACGGGAACGTCAAGATCAAGGACATGGCGAGGCGCCAGAACATCTCCGTGAAGTACATGGAGCAGATCGTCACCACCCTCAGCAAGGCCGGCTACGTCAAGGGCGAGAGGGGACCCCAGGGAGGCTACCGCCTCGGCGTCAAGGCCGACGAGATCACCGCCGGGGAGATCGTGCGCCTCATGGAGGGGACGGACGACAAGGACGCCTCCGACGGGGAGGGCGAGTGCCCCTGGATCTCCCAATGCGTGGAGATGGGGCTCTGGAGCAGGGTCAACTCCGCCATCGACGAGATCCTCGACGGCACCACCATCATGGACCTGGTGGACCTGGCCCGCAAGGAAGGGTTGTTGGACCGCGTGGATGCACCCGAGTACTACATCTGACAACAGTTGGAAAATATTAAATCGTACTCAGCTATCCACCATGCATGATTCAGTGGAGCATCGCTGTCGTCGAGATAGTCGTTTTGATCGCCATTCTTATGCTTCTGTACTTCCCGGGATTCAAGTTGGATCCGGAAGGGAACGCCCGCCTGTACCCCCGCGCCATCCGCGAGAGGTACTATCAGATCCACGGACATCCCGCCGAGGAATCGAGGAAGAGGAGGATCGCAGGAAAAATCGTCGCCATCCTCGTCTTCTCCGCCATCACCGCGGCATTCGCCTTCGCCTCCGGCGCCCGCGGGTTCCCGGAGGGGTTCGTCTTCGGCCTGACCGTGTTCCTGGCGGTCCGCGTCTGGAACGACATCGTGTTCGGATGCTTCATCCTCCCCCGCGCGAGGTCCATCCGCCTACCCGGGACCGAGGACATGGATGCGGAATATTCCGACAAGGGCTGCCACCTCAGGAGCTTCGCGCATCCCGGGATCATGAACGCAGCCCTGGTCGGCCTGGTCACCGGCGCGATCCTGTTCCTGGTCGGGTGATGTTCTAATCGGATGAGCGCCATCGGCAGGGACGATGGCGTTCGTCAATCACCCGAGGATCGCGTTCGAGGCGGTCGAGGAGAGGGGATACCAGACCCGCATGGTGGAGCAGTGCGTCAGAGCTAACACGCTCCTCATCCTCCCGACCGGCCTCGGGAAGACGATAATCGCGGTGAGGATCGCCGCGGAATTCCTTGATGCCGGCAAGGTGCTCCTGATGGCGCCCACCAAACCGCTGGTGGAGCAGCACTTCTCCGAGTTCGAGAGGCTCCTGACCGACGCGAACGTGTCGATGCTCAACGGTCTGATGAAGGACACCAAGCGCGCCGGCATAGTGGAATCGAGCGATGTCATCATCTCCACCCCGCAGACCATCTCCAACGACCTGGAGGCGGGGAGGTACGACCTGTCCGCGTTCTCCCTCGTAATCTACGACGAGGCCCACCGCGGACGCGGGGACTACGCGTACGCCAACGTGGCGAAGTACGTCAGGAAGGGCGCCAGGAGCGTCGGGATGACCGCCTCCCCCGGGAGCAGCATCGACAGGATCGAGGAGGTCTGCCTGAACCTCAACCTCAAGCGCATCGACATGCGCACCGAGAACGATCCGGATGTGTCCCCGTTCGTCCACGACACGTACATCAACAGGATCGAGGTCACGCTCCCTTCGGACATAAGGGACATCTCCGCCCTGCTGAAGGTGATGCTCGACCACTACTACTCCGAGCTGTGCAGCCTCGGCCTGGCGTCCAAGAGGATCATGCCGTCCAAGGGGTACCTGCTGAGCATAGGCGATTCCCTGCAGAGGAGGCTCTCGGACGGCGGGAAGAGCAGCATCGTGTTCCGTGGATTGAGCGTCAACAAGACCTGCATCCAGCTCCTGGAGGCGATCAACAAGGTCGAATCCGAGGGGACCACCGTCCTGAGGAGATACCTCGACAGGCTCGAGGCGGAGGCCGCCCAGGAGAAGGGAGGGAGGGCGGCGCAGGCCATCGTCCGTAGGGACGAGTACGCCGCGGTCAAGACGATCCTCGGGAAGACCGATGTGGAGCACCCGAAGGTCTCGAGGGTCATGTCGCTCGTGAGTCAGAAGCTGCAGGCCGATCCGGAATCCAAGGTCCTGGTCTTCGCGCAGTTCAGGGACACGTGCGAGATGCTGGTGGAGAAGCTGTCCGGGATCCCGGAGGCCAGGGTCAGCATGCTCATCGGACAGTCCAAGGGCGGTCTGAAGCAGAAGGAGCAGGTCTCCCTGCTCGACGGGTTCAGGAGCGGAGCGTCCAACGTCCTGGTGTCCACCTCGGTCGGCGAGGAGGGATTGGATGTGTCCAACACGGACGCGGTGATCTTCTACGAACCGGTGCCGTCCGAGATCAGGACCATCCAGCGCCGCGGGAGGACCGGGAGGAAGAGCGACGGCGACGTCTACATGCTCATCGCCAAGGACACCGTCGACGAGGCTTTCGAGAGGTCCAGCATCCGCAAGGAGCAGAGCATGAGGGAGAACCTCGAGAGGCTCAGCGAGCGCCTCAGCAGGGGTATGACATTGGGCGACGGCGGGCAGAAGAAGCTCGACGGGTACCGATGCGCCCGTCTTTCTAGCGAAATTGCGCTGAAACGAACGATATCAGGCGTTTCGCTGTGATGATTCTAATATTCTAGGACTTAGATAGAACTTTGCACAAACGGAACCCATTGCGATTA
>CAVDQR010000073.1:6298-7072 GCA_963611065.1 Bacteroides ovatus | reverse complement strand
CTTGTAGACGTACCACGTGAACTTGGAATACTTGCTCGCCTCAGAATCCACCATCGTGACTGTCACGGTGGTCTGTCCGCTCTCATTCGTTCCGTATTCGACCGTGAACAGGTCCGAATTCTCAGAAGTGTACGTGATGGGATCCGTCACGACCGTCGGATCATCCGAGTCGTCGTCATCGGGATCGTCCGGGGTCACGGGGGTGACGGGGTCGGTGTCGCTCGGCCCGGATGCGTAATCCGGTCTGTCGTTCATCGCGTTCACGGCGATGACGGCAGCCACCGCCAGGACGATGACGACGAGCACGGCGACCGCGATCTTCCGCGATTTCGGACCGCTCTCGACCGCGTACGACGGCCCCATCCTGGAACCGCACCACGGGCATATGCGGGTGCCCTCCTCGTTGTCCTTTCCGCAGTTGCTGCAGCGCATGGGTTGGATGTTCGAACCAACCTAGATAAGCATTTGTAGCGGATGCTTCGGATTCGCGGAAGTCAGACGTCCGAACCCCCTATATACGCGCCCGCTCTCGCCTGTACCGAAGATGAGCATCGACGACATCCTCCCCTACACGAACGTGTTCTCGGACCTGGTGATGGCCATAGTGGTCCTCGACGTCGTCGCCCTGTGCATCATGCTCTTCCTGGAGAGGTGCGACCCGCGCGTGTTCGTGACGTGGCTCGTGGTCATGTTCCTCGTCCCGCCGGCGGGGTTCATCCTGTACCTGTATCTGGGGGCGACGATCTACAACAGGCGCCGCTTCACCCCCAAGAA
>CAVDQR010000073.1:0-6288 GCA_963611065.1 Bacteroides ovatus | reverse complement strand
TCAGAGAGGGATGCTCGACGAGGACGCCTCTAACCACCCGGAGTTCGCCGACGAGCTCCGTCTCGCGCGGTCCATGCAGAACGCCGGCGCGTGGTCGTATTCGAGGAACAACGACATCTCCCTGTACACCGAGGGGGACCCGCTGTTCAGGGACCTGATGGCCGACATCAGGGATGCGAAGGAATCCGTCCTCATCGAGTACTACATCATCCGCAACGACCGCGACGGGAACGAGTTCGTCAAGCTCCTGACGCAGAAGGTCAGGGACGGCGTGGAGGTCCGCCTTCTAACGGACGCCTTCGGCATCGGCAAGGGTCCGAAGGAGGGCATATTCAGGTTCAGGAACGCCGGCGGGCACTACGCCACGTTCCATTCCACCGCCACCCTCCTGCTCAGCCCGAAGAAGAACAACCGCAACCACAGGAAGATCGCCGTCATAGACGGGAAGGTCGCCTACTGCGGGGGGTTCAACATCGGCGACGAGTACAGGGGGGAGGGACCCCTGGGACACTGGAGGGACGCCACGGTCAGGGTGGTCGGCGCCGGCATCATCCCGATGCTCGTCAGGTTCTGCGCCGATTGGCAGTACTGCGCCGGGAACGACCGTCTGAAGCCCATCGACCGGTACGTCGATCCGTCGGTCGTCACCAACGGGGGCCACGACAGGATGCAGCTGGTCTCCGGCGGACCGGACACCATGCCCAACAACCCGGTGCAGATGCAGTACCTGTCCATGATCGTCAACGCCAAGAGGAGGCTGTACATCACCACCCCGTACCTGGCGCCGGACGATTCGATGATGGTCGCCCTGGCCAACGCCGCCAGGTCGGGGGTGGACGTGAGGATCCTGATCCCGGACAAGAAGGACCACATCTTCCTCTACTGGAACAACCTCACCTGCGCGAACCAGCTGATGAGGTCCGGGGTGAGGGTCTGGAGGTACAACGACGGCTTCATCCACGAGAAGATGGTGCTGATCGACGACGTCTGCTGCTCCGTCGGATCCGCGAACCTGGACCACAGGTCGCTCACATTGAATTTCGAGACCAACGCGATGATGTACTCGCCGAGGGTCAACGCGCAGGCGGCGGAGCAGTTCCTCGCCGACCTGGAGAAGAGCACCGAGTACTCCTGCGAGGAGTACGACGGGAGGTCGGCGATGATGAGGCTGAGGATGGCGGTATCGTGGCAGATGAAGCTCCTGGCATGAGTTACGATGTGGCGGTGGTCGGATCCGGACCCTCCGGGATGTCCGCCGCGATGCGCCTGTCCGGATCGGGTTTGAGGACGGTGGTAGTCGAGAGGCTTTCCGAGACGGCATTCCCGAGGTACCATCGCGTCTGCGGAGAAGCGGTGAGCGACAGGATGTTCGACCGTCTGGGATGGAGACCCTCATCGGTATCCGCGAAAGCGGAGTCGATCCGCATAGCCCTGCCGGACGGCAGGGGCGTGGACATCCCCGTCTCCGGAGTGATAGTCGACCGTCCGTCGATGCTCGCCGAGATGAGGTCGAGATGCGATGCGGAGTTCGTCACGGGGACCGTGACGCATATCGGGGACACTCCGGAAGGATACGTCCTCACCCTGTCGGACGGGATGAGGATCCAATCGACCTGGCTCATAGGCGCCGACGGCGCCCATTCCGCCGTCAGGCGGGAGATATTCAGGGAAGGATTCACCGACCGCATCCAGGTGGTCAACTGCGTCGCCGCGGGCGACGGAGGGACCGTCCTGGGTTTCTCAGTCGGATCGGGATACAACGGGGGATACGGATGGAACTTCCCGTCCGCTCCCGGGAAGGTCTCCATCGGGTTCCCGAAGGGGTGGACCGACCCCGAGAAGATCGAAGGATTGGAATCGTGGGGCGCCCGCGACCTGCCGTTCGGCGTCCCGGATAGGGTGGTCGATCGCAACTGCCTCTTGGTCGGCGATGCCGCCTGCCTCGCCAACCCCCTCTGCTACGGCGGGATCGGGGCCGCTCTCCTGTCCGGCCGCAGGGCGGCCGAGGCGGTGATCTCAGGCAAACCGGAGCAATACCGGAGGTGGATCTCCCGCGACGTCATGTTCGACCGCAGGTTCATGGAGGCCCATCGGATCTTCTCGCAATGGACCGACGAGGAGGTGGAGGACGCCCTGTCCCCATTGGTCGGGAGGTACTCCCTCTTCCGCGGATTCCTCGCGATCCTCCGCCGTCCCCGCTGGGCCAAGGTCTATTTCGCCGTGTTCATGGCGTTCCGCCACGGATGGTGACTCGGGATAATCCATCCAACTGTCTGGGTGACAGAACATATTATATACGATAGGATACAAATAGCAATACATGGCCACTCATTCCACACAGGAGGGCCACCTGTCATGCGTCAGATGCTCCTACGAGTGGATGCCACGCAAGGAGCAGCTGCCCAAGAGGTGCCCCAAATGCAGGTCCGTCAAGTGGAACGAGTCCCATCTCCGCGTAGTCTGCAGGAGGTGCGGACATGTCTGGAACTCCCACGACGGAAATCCCACGAGATGCCCCAGCTGTGGCTCGTACAAATGGAACGAACCCCTGAACACGTTCACCTGCAGGAGATGCGGGAACGTGTGGACCGCCAAGGGAGGGAAGGTGCCGAGGAGATGCCCCGGATGCTACTCCCGCTCATGGAACAGGGAGCCCGAACCGGAACCCGGCAAGAAGATCGAGCTCGGGGCGGAGATCGAAACCAAGATCCTGGAGGCGTACCGCGCCGGCAGGGGATGCGTCGACATCGCGATATCGATGGGGATACCCTTCGGCGTCGTGAGGGGCGTCGTCCACGAGCAGATCGGTGCGGTTCCCAAGGCGTGATATCATGAGGGCCCTCGTCGTCGTGGACTATCAGAACGATTTCGTGGACGGCTCGCTGGGAAGCGAGGCCGCCGCGGCGATCGAGGGCGCCGTATGCGCCCGCATGGAGGACTACATCGGCACCGGGGACGCCGTCTTCGTCACGATGGACTCCCACGGCGCCGATTACCTGCGCACGCGCGAGGGCGTGATGCTCCCGGTGGAGCATTGCATCAAGGGGACCGAGGGGTGGAAGCTCCACGGGCGCGTGTGCGACATAGTCCGCATGGGCAAGTGCACGGTCATCGAGAAGGACACCTTCGGATGCTCCCGGCTGCTGGACGTCCTGCGCCCGTTCGATTCCATAGAGATCTGCGGCGTGGCGACGAACATATGCGTCCTCGCGAACGCCGTCATGGCCCGCACCGCGAACCCCCAGGCCCGCGTGTTCATCCGCAGGGACTGCGTCGCATCCTACGACGACAGGCTGGGGGAGGAGACCCTCGACGTCCTCGGGGGCCTCCAGATAGAAGTGGTGCGATCATTCGGGCAGGTTGTCCCTGACCTTCTCTATGCGACGGACGGCCTCGATGTACTTCGTGTGCTCTATGTCGGCCGCCTTCTTGCAGTCCAGGTACTGCTGGTGGCATTTCTGCGCCTCCTCGCGCAGCCTGTCCGCCTCCGAGTAGAGCTGATGCATCTTCTCGTGGGCCGCGTTGGAGCTGTTGGACGCCTTCTCGGCCTTCTGGTGCCACTGGTTCGCCTGCGTCTTCGCCTCGCCGATGTCACCCAGGCCTCCGGATGCGCGCATCCTCGCCACCCTGTCGTTCCATTCGTCGCGCTTGGCGCGGCATTCCTTGGCGGTGAGGTTGGCGTCGTCCCTGCGCTCCTTGTACACGGCGGCTTCCGACGACAGGCTCCTGGCCTTCCTCTGCAGCGCATCCCTCTTGTCCGCCAGGGTCTGGGCGCTCTCGTGGTACGCGTCCCTCTGCTTCTTGTGGTTCTGCGCCTCCTTGTTCAGGTCGGCGATGATCTCGTCGAGCCTGCGGGCGTCCTCCTCGATCTGCTCGGAAATCATGCCTTCAGCCTCAGGAGCTCGAACTCGGTCATGTTGCCCTCGCGGTCCTCGATGTTCTCGTGGAGAAGATGCAAATTGAACATCTCGCCGGCGTTCCTCCTGCAGATGACGGCCGTATCCTCGGACAATCTCCCGTCCGACAGCATCTCCGCCGCCACGGCGGTGTCGGAGACCTCGATCCTGTCCGCACCCGGGAACAGCTCCTCAAGGTGGTCCTTGGTCTGCAGCAGCGCCTGGATGTGCGAGGCCACGTGCTTGATCTCGGCACCCCCGTTCTTGACGAACGCGCAGTGGTGTATCGGCAGCCAGAGGGCCCTGAGGATCTCGATGTCGTCCCTCCCCTCCAGCGTCTCCACCGTCTCGATGACGGGGCCGGCGGTGATGTTCGACGACGCCACCACCCCGTACTCCGCTTCGCCGGAATCCAGCGCGGCGACCGTGTTCCTGGAATCCTCCATGGGGAGGAGTTCGTACGAATCCCATCCCATCGCCCCGGAGAGCTCCTTCGCGGCCTGCTCGGAGTTGGAGCCGGGGATGCCCATGTAGGACACTTTAATGGCCATGGGCCATCGAATCCGGGTGCCGTATTTAGGGATGGCGACAGAAACCGATATGGATTGAACGCCATTCGCACCCATGGACGAGAGCTACGGGAAGTGCCGCACCTGCAGGCTGTGCAGGCATGCCGGGGACATGTGGGTGTGCGTGCCCGAATCCAGGTCCGTCGGATCCGACGACGGATGTCCGAGGTACCGTCCGGGATGCTGCGAGAACTGCACGTCGTGGTCGTCCGGGATGTGTTCATCGAAGGGCGAACCGCGCGATTCGCTCGACGTCTGCTCCGATTACGATCCCGCGGGATCGTTCCGACGTCCTGTCCTTCCTGTTGGAGAGCACGTTCTTGATGCTCGCCTTCGCTTTCGCATCTCCGAGGATGACCTTCTTGGCGGATTCCGGGATGCCGTGGTAGACGATGTTGTCGCACAGGGACACGTTCCCCTTCATAGCGGGTCTGACTTTGGAGTAGGACCCCTGCAGGGAGCCGACGGCCTCGCTCACGAGGGACGATATCCCGTAGATGTCCGAGTCGATGAGCTTCCTCGCGTTGACGTACCCGGTATCGGGGAGAAGCGGGTTGTAGGTGCCGTCCATGAAATCCTGGTCCAGGTCGTCGATGGCGTCCATGAGGTACACGCACGCCGTCAGTTGGATGAACACGTCGTCGAGATCGTCGGAATGGGCGTCGCCGGCGATGTCCCTCAGAGGACCCGCCAGCCCCTTCCCGAAGGTCCTGCCCATGAGCAGGGCGTCCCTGCATCCCTGGGTCTCCAGATCCCTGAGCGCCGCGAAACCCTCGCCGACGAGGCGGTCGTACTCCGGGTATTCCTTCACCGCCTTCTCGATCGCGCGACCGAGCGTGAACGAGATGACCTTGGTCTTCGCCGAGGGGAGGTCGGTCTCGTCGTCGTACAGCTCCCATTTCGTCAGGATCAGGGTGTACGCGGCCATGCGCCTCATCAATTCGGAATCGGCCTTCGGCGAGTCGAGGACGCAGATCCTCCTCTTGGTGCCCTCGAACTGCAGGCAATCCCCGATCAGCCCCTCCAGGAGGATGGTGTTGAACGTCATGTCGTAGTTCACGGTCAGCGCCCCGGTGAGGCCGAAGCCGTCCTTCAGCTGGTGGCACCCCTCGCAGTAGTACCTCCGGTAGAGCGAGTTGTCCGAGGGGGACAGCTTGCCGTAGGACGGGACCGTGTATCCGAACATCGTCCGGCCATCGGGGAGGCGGGTTTAAAGGATTCGCGGGGCCGGTCTAACTAATGAAGACCATCCTGTAATACTTGCAGCGGCGGTCATCTTATTATAGTGGTCCCCGTAGTGCGTCGTTTTCGATCTCATGACGTCCGAAGTGCTCATAATGAACGAGAGGGGGATAGCGGTCGCGGCCGACAGCGCCGCATTCTCCAACGGGAAGATCTTCAAGGCCAACAAGCTGTTCGAACTCACCCCCGACCAGCCGATAGGGGTGATGATCTACGGGGCGAACACCATCTCCACCGTCCCCTTCGACATCTTCGTCGGGGAGTACCGCGCCCGGCTCGGGGACCGCAGGTTCGACAGGCTGTCGGACTGCGCGAAGGATTTCATGCGGTTCATCGAGAACGGCGGGGCCATGTCGTTGGAGGGGAACCCTATCATCACGCAGGGGTACAGGGACGCCTTCGTCATACAAGCGTTGCTGGCGTTGCTGAGGGCGTACGACGGGGAGATCACGCGTCTGTCCGAGGAAATGTCGCAAGAAGATGATGACGTTGATTTCGATAAACTCGTCGAGACGTTCCTCGAAGGGGAGAGGGAGTATTCCGCACAGAACGTCGATCAAGGCGGGGTCGAAGGACTGATT
>CAVDQR010000072.1:0-7085 GCA_963611065.1 Bacteroides ovatus | reverse complement strand
TTCTCAGGCACTTTCATCCTCGACCGTGCCACGGAGGCCGATCCCTACACTGTGATTCTGAATGACATCGTATTCCTCACCGATGCCCTCGCAGTATCAACGGGGACGGAGGAGGTGCAGTCCGTCCGTTCCGTGGATCTCACCGTGGATGGATGCGTATTCTCCGGATCGGGTTCGGATATCGCCGTCACCAATGCATCGGCCGTCCGTTTTAGCGACTCCCTGTTCGGGGGCGGGGAGTCCGTCTCCATCCTGTCGGAAGGAGTTGCGACCGCGGTCCGCATCGAGGAAAGCAGATTCTACGGGACCGTCCGCATCGTTCCCGATGCTTCGAAGGGAGGAAGCATAACCTCCCTGACAGTATCGAACAACACGTTCCCTGAGAACGTAACGGGAGTCGTCGTCGGCATCGTACCGACCTCCGTCTCCTTCTCGGGAGGGTCCATCGGATTCGGGACGGATGAAGCGATGTTCGTCGCCTCCGTTCCTTCGGACTATGCGCTGACGGTCTCCGGCGGTCGCACGATGGAGGTCTCGGGCAGGGCGACGTTCTCCGGCACCCTTCCGGAAGGGGTATCGCTCCGCGCTTCCGGTTTGATCGGCATGGAATCGTTCACGGGGACCGTCCTCTTCGATTCCGCGGGCAGGTATTCGCTGACGGTGTCGGACAGCGGTTCCCTGACCGCCGACACTCTCGGCATGGTCCTCAACGGCAGCACGGGGTCGGGAGGAGCTTCGATCAAGGGAACGTTCCTGGTTGATTCGGATCTCGTCATCGGCTCCGCCCTGACGATCCCCGAAGGCTCCAGGCTCAACATATCCTCGGGAGCCCGCGTTTCCGGCGGGACGATCACAAATGCGGGATACATCGACCTGTACGGGATCCTGTCCTCGGACGTCTCCAACAGCGGGAGGATAATGGCCCACAGCGGCTCCAGCGTGCTCGGGGATATCGATGGCAACGCTGTCGAGCATCCGATACCCGCGGTCGTCACAACGGTCATCCGCGCCAATGTGGGCGACGAGGTCCGTGTGGAGCTGAGTCCGAGCGAGGGCACGGAGATCGACGGGATGGACGGACCGGATTGGCTGTCCCTGGTGAACGGATCCCTCCAAGGGGTCCCGATAAGGGCCGGGACCTACGCCGTCACAGTCTACGCCTCATCAGACGAGTACTCCATATCCATGGCGTACGAGTTCGTGATATCTCCGGCTCCGGCGGCATCCGATAACGGGGGATGGAACCTCGGGCTCATCGTCGCCGTCTTCGCGGCGATGTTCATCGCCATCGGACTGCTGACGCTCAGATGGGCCAGAGGATGATGTTTATGGGCCGGGGGATCAGTCCCTCAGCCCGTGGAACTCCTTCATGCTCCTGACGCCCATGGTCCCGGACCTGGCGACCTTGATGGAGCCGACGGCGATCTGCGCACCCTGGACGGTGGTCATGAACGGGATCTCCAGCTCGACCGCCAGCCTCCTCATGGTGTATCCGTCGCGGATGGCTCCGGATTTCTGGGTGGGGGTGTTGATGATCAGGTCGATGTGCCCGTCCCTCATGAGACCGACCGCGTTGGGCTTCTGGTTCTCGTCCAGCCTGAAGACGGGGACGTTCTCGACCCCGTGCTCCCTCAGATAGGTCGATGTGCCCTTGGTGGCGTAGATGGTGAAGCCCATCTCCTTCAGCTCCCTGGCGGGGCCGAGGATCCTGGGCTTGTCGTTGTCGTTGACGGTGATGTACACCCCTCCCTCCAGCGGGAGCCTGCTGCCGGCGGCGACCTGCGCCTTGTAGCATGCGGTGTAGAAGTCCTCGTCGATGCCCATGACCTCGCCGGTGCTCTTCATCTCGGGGGTCAGGATGGAATCCACCCCGGGGAGCTTCAGGAACGGGAACACCGATTCCTTGACGGCGAAGTGGTCGATGGGGCGGTACCCGGAGAGGCCGAAGTCCTTCAGGGTCTTGCCGAGCATGATCTTGACTCCGACCTTGGCCAGGGGGATGCCGGTGGCCTTGGAGATGAACGGGACGGTCCTGGAAGCGCGGGGGTTGGCCTCGATCATGAACACCTGTCCGTCCTTGACGGCCAGCTGCAGGTTCATCAGACCCTTGATCTCGAGCGCGAGCGCGACCTTGCGGGTGATCTCGACGATCTCGTCGATGGTCTCCTGCTTCAGGGTGAAGGGGGGCAGGACCATGGTGGCGTCCCCGGAGTGGCATCCGGCGTACTCCACGTGCTCCATGATCCCTCCGATGTACACGTCCTCACGGTCGCAGACGCAGTCCACATCGATCTCGATCGCTTCGGTAAGATACTTGTCGATCAGGATGGGGTGGTTGCGGGAGACCTTCACGGCGGTGTCGACGTAGGTCTTCAGCTCCTCGGTGGAGTAGACGATCTCCATCGCCCTGCCTCCGAGGACGTAGGACGGCCTCACGAGCACGGGGTATCCGATGCCCTCGGCGATGTCCCTGGCCTCCTCGAAGGAGTATCCGGTGCCGGAAGCGGGCTGCTTGATGCCCAGCTGGTCCATGAGGGCGGAGAACCTACTCCTGTCCTCGGCCACATCCATCTTGTCCGGCGTGGTTCCGAGGATCTTGGTCTTGGTGCCCTTGAGGGCCCTCTCCAGGTCGACCGCCAGGTTGACCGACGTCTGTCCCCCGTACTGCACGATGACGCCGTCGGCGTCCTCGGCCTCGATGACGTTCAGGACGTTGCCGAGGGTCAGGGGCTCGAAGTAGAGGCGGTCCGAGATGTCGTAATCGGTGGACACGGTCTCGGGATTGTTGTTGATGATGACGGCGTCGACGCCCTCCTCCTGCAGCGCCATGACCCCATGGACGCAGCAGTAGTCGAACTCGATCCCCTGTCCGATCCTGATGGGGCCGGCTCCGATGAGGACGACCTTCTTCTTGTCGTCCTCGGGGGTGATCTCGGTCATCCTGCCGTAGGTGCTGTAGAAGTAAGGGGTCTTGGCGGCGAACTCGGCCGCGCAGGTGTCGACCATCTTGTAGACAGGTTTGATCCCCTGGGACGAGCGCAGGGCGCGGATCTCCAGGGAGTCGGTGCCGCGGATGTCCGCGATGGTCTCGTCGGAGAATCCCATGAACTTGGCGTCGCGCAGGGTCTCGGTATCGAGGGAGGCGGCGATGCGCTTCTCCATCTCGATGATGTTGCGGATCTTCTTCACGTAGAACGTGTCCCACTTGGCGAGGTCGGCGACCTTCTCGACGCTCCATCCCTTCCTGAGCGCCTCGGCGATGACGAAGATGCGCTTGTCGGTGGCATGGACGAGCTCGTCCTCCATCTCCTCGTCGGACATCTCGACCCTGTCGAGACCCTTGACGCCGATCTCCAGGGAGCGGAGTCCCTTGAGAAGCGCCTCCTCGAAGGTCCTGCCGATGGCCATGACCTCCCCGGTGCTCTTCATCTGGGTCCCGAGGTGGCGGTCCACGGTGCGGAACTTGTCGAAGGGCCAGCGGGGGATCTTCACGACCACGTAGTCGATGGAGGGCTCGAAGGCCGCGTATGTGGATCCGGTGATGTTGTTGGGGATCTCGTCGAGCGTGTATCCGACGGCGATCTTGGTGGCGACCCTGGCGATGGGGTATCCGGTGGCCTTGGAGGCGAGGGCGGAGGATCTCGACACCCTCGGGTTGACCTCGATGAGACGGTAATCGCCGTTGGCGGGGTTGAACGCGAACTGGACGTTGCATCCTCCCTCGATGCCGAGGGCGCGGATGACCTTGAGCGCGGCGGTCCTGAGGCGCTGGTGGTCCTTGTCGGACAGGGTGAGGCACGGGGCGACGACTATGCTCTCCCCGGTGTGGATGCCCATGGCGTCGAGGTTCTCCATGTTGCAGATGATGATGCAGTTGTCGTTGGCGTCCCTCATCACCTCGTACTCGTACTCCTTCCATCCGAGGACGCTCTCCTCGATCAGGACCTGGTGGATCCTGGAGTAGGCGAGTCCGCGGGCGCAGATGTCCTCCAGCTCCTCCTCGTTGTAGGCGATGCCTCCGCCGGTGCCTCCCAGCGTGTAGGCCGGTCTGACCAGCACGGGGTAGCGTCCGATGATCCTGACGGCCTCCTTGGCCTCCTCGATGGTGTTGACGCTCCTGGAAACGGGCACGGGCTCCCCGATGCGCTCCATGGTCTCCTTGAACAGCTCCCTGTCCTCGGACATGGCGATGGCCTCGGGCTGGGTTCCGACGAGCTCGGCGCCGAGCCTCTTGAGCTCACCGGAGTCGGCGAGCTCGGAGCAGATGTTCAGAGCGGTCTGTCCTCCCATACCGGAGACGACCCCGTCGACGCCCTCCTTCTCGATGATCTTGGCGACGTTCCTGGCGTCGAGCGGCTCGATGTAGACGCTGTCCGCCGTATCGGGATCTGTCTGGATGGTGGCGGGGTTCGAGTTGACGAGGACGGTCTTGTATCCCTCCTCGCGGAGCGAGCGGCACGCCTGCGAACCGGAGAAATCGAATTCGGCGGCCTGTCCGATCACGATGGGACCGGATCCGATGACAAGGAGCTTCCTGTAATCCTTCCTCATAGCTTTCCCTCCTCGATCATCTTGCCGAACTTATCGAACAGGAACGATGTGTCCCACGGGCCGGGGGAGGCCTCGGGGTGGTACTGCGAAGTGAATATGGGCAGGTCCCTGTGCCTGACGCCCTCGACGGAGCCGTCGTTGACGTTGACCTGGTCGACGACCAGTCCGGTGCCTTCGAGGCTGTTCTCGTCCACGGCGAACCCGTGGTTCTGAGATGTGATGTAGACGCGGTCGCCGTACTTGACGGGCTGGTTGCAGCCCCTGTGCCCGAATTTGAGCTTGTATGTGGAGCCGCCCATGGCGATGCCGATGAGCTGGCTGCCGAAGCAGATGCCGAACAGGGGCATCTGCGAAGAAAGGTCCTGGATCGTTTTGACCGTCGTTTTGGCGATGTCCGGGTGGGACGGGTCGCCGGGTCCGTTGGAGATGAGCACGCCTTTGACGCCCGACTCGATTATCACGTCGGCGGGTGTGTCGTAGGGGAACGTGACCAGATTGAACCTGGCCTTCAGGTCCCTGGGGATCCCGCCTTTGGCGCCGCAGTCGATCATCCCGACGGTGATCTCATGACCGGTGTCCTCTTTCGTGATGCCCTTGCAGGTGACCTCGGCCACCAGGTTGCTCTCGGAAGGGGCGGGCATGGCCCTGAGCCTCTTCGCGACGCCGTCCAGGTCCGACGCGTCGGAGGTGATGGCTCCCTTGACGGTCCCTCCGGTGCGTATCTTGATGACGAGCTCGCGGGTGTCTATTCCGGATATGGCTGGGATGCCGTAGTGCTTCAGGAAGTCGTCGAGGGTCCTCCCGCCGTACATGGGCGAGGGCTCGGAGCAGTACTCCCTGACCACCAGTCCGCGTACGTGTACGCCTCCGGACTGGTAGAATTCGTCGCTAATCCCGTAGTTGCCGATAAGGGGATAGGTCATCACGAGGATCTGTCCGCGGTACGAGGGGTCCGTCAGACTCTCCTGGTAGCCGCTCATCCCGGTGGCGAAAACCACCTCCCCGTCCGCGACCTTGTCGCTGCCGAAGAGTTCGCCTTCAAACACTGTCCCGTCCTCGAGGACCAAATAACCGCGTGCCATCGGGGAATTCTCAGATTCGGGTACCGTATATATTAGCTTGGACAGGGACAGGACAGTCCTCAGATTGACCTGTCGGATGTCGGACAAATGCTCGCGGACAGGACCCGCGGAACGTCCGTTCCTATTATCAGAGGAGAGCGCTTCTCCCCGTCCCATGCGCATACTCGGGGAGGACCCCTCGTCCGGCGGGATAAAGGTGCTTATCGAGACCGATGAGGACATCTGGCACCTGTACAACGTCATCGAGGTGGGGGATCTCGTCACCGCTTCGACCACCAGGCGCGAGGAGAAGTCCGCCGACAAGCTCCGCGCCGAGAGGGCGGAGAAGAAGAGGATGACCCTCGGCGTGCGCATGGAGAAGATCGAGTTCTCGGAGGACGACCTGAGGCTGAAGCTCCTGGGCACCATCGAGACCGGTCCGCAGGACATAGGGCAGCACCACACGCTGATACTCGAGAACGGGGATTCCCTGATGATCTCCAAGGACCATTGGAGGGAGACCCAGCTCGAGAGGCTCAAGAGGGCCGTGTCGGATTCCAAGAAGCCGAGGATAGTGTTCGTGTCCCTGGACCAGGACGATGCGACCGTCGCGGTGCTGAGGCAGTACGGGCTGAAGGAGGTCGTCACGATCCGCTCCGGCAGGTCCGGCAAGCAGTACGCCGAGAAGCCGCAGGCCGATTCATATCATGCCGAGATAGCCGAGAAGCTCGCACCGCTGATGGAGCCCAACATGCCTCTGGTCCTCCTGGGACCCGGGTTCGAGAAGGAGACCCTGTCCGAGGACCTCAAGAGGATGCGCCCGGACCTGTTCGGGAAGATGTACGTCTACCACACGGGGCAGTGCGGGATGGCCGGGATCAACGAACTGCTGAAGGCGGGCATGGGTGCCGATGTGCTGAGGGATTCGGCGGTCGGAACGGAGATCGAAGCGGTCGAGAAGCTGATGTCCGAGATCTCGAAACCCAACGGACTCGGGACCTACGGGACATCGGAGGTGCGCGATGCGGCTCTGTCCGGAGCCGTGGAGACCCTCCTGCTGCTCGATTCGAAGGTCAGGGACCAGGACCTTGACGATGTGGTTCGTGCGGTCGAATCCCAGAAGGGCAATGTCATCGTCGTATCCGGTCAGCACGACGGGGGGAAATCCCTCGCGGCGTTGGGCGGGATGGGCGCGATCCTGAGATACAGGATGGATTGACGGACTCATCCGCGGATTTCGCAGAAACAGTGTCATGCACCCATCACACCAGAGTATACTGCAATCTGTCAATCGGACGATTTACCTCTTTTCTTGAGGTAATCACTGCATGTTCCGATCATCTGAGCGGATGAGACTTCGAGAGGTTTGTCCGGTATCGCGTAGTATGAGTCCTCATCCTGTTTGAAACCGTATCTGTCCCTTAATTTTTCAATCAGTTGGAACATTGCTAACCTGAAATACAATACGAGAGA
>CAVDQR010000071.1:0-7304 GCA_963611065.1 Bacteroides ovatus | reverse complement strand
TGGTCACGAGCATCTCGAGACCGGCCTGGAACAGCCTGTTGATCATGTCCTTGTCCTCGGGGATGAAGGTGTCCTCGGGGATGGAGATCTTGTACTTCTCCTTCAGAGCGGTCAGGTTCTCGGGGATGACCTTGTAGTCCCAGTCCTCGACCTTGACTTTCTTTCCCTTGACGAATCTCTCGTAGACGTCCGGGATCGTGAGGGGCCTAGTAGCTGCCATTTCTTGTTCCTCCTTCCTTTAATCTGATTTGAGTGTGATTCAGAACTCGGCGACGAGCTTGTCGACGAGTCCGATGATTTCGTTCGCGGTCTCGGAGTATCCGTCGGCTCCGATCTCGTCGCACCACTCCTTGCTGCAGGGGGCGCCTCCGAAGATGCACTTGTAGGGGGCCTCGACCTCCTTGACGGCCTCGACGAGCTCCCTCTGGGCCTCGAGCGTGGTGGTCATGAGAGCGGATCCTCCGAGGACCTGGGCCTCGTTCTCGTCTGCGGCGTCGAGGAAGTCCTGGGCGGTCGCGTCGGGTCCGAGGTCGATAACCTTGTATCCGGCACCGCGGAGCATCGCGCAGCACACGTTTTTTCCGATCTCGTGGATGTCTCCCTCGACGGTTCCCATGACGACGCATCCCTTGAGGGATCCAGCGCCGGAGGTCATGAGGGGCTCGAGGATTTTCAGAGCGAGCTCCATCGTCTTGGAAGCGGCAACGACCTGGGGTAGGAAGATCTCGGCCTTGTCGAACCTGACTCCGATGGTCTCCATTCCCTTTCCGAGGCCCTCTCCGATGATCTCTCCGACAGGGATGTTCTCGTCGATGGCCGCCTGGGTAGCGGTCTTGACCAGGTTGAGGTCCCATGTCTCGATGGCCTTCTTCAGGTCTGCAAGTATCGCGTCTTTTGCCATTTCTTGTTCCTCCTTTCTCCTATGGAGTGAATAAGATATTCAGCTATATTCTATTTAACTGTTTCTCTAATTTTCCAATTTCGGGCTTGTATGGTATATAAAACTTTCTATTATCCCAAAAATGTTTGAAAACGTCTATAAATACTTTACGAATCAGCCCTCCAAAAACAAGGCAATTTCGAACCTTGAACATATTATTTTAAATACAATGATACCAGGAGGCCCATTCGGACCCCATATCGAAAGAAATACCGCATTCCGATCGGCCATGCCCACGTCTAAATACGGCCCCCCGATTCACGAGGTCAGTGATTCTAAATGGGATTCGAGGAAGAGACAAACATCCCCGCGGGGCCCTTCAACCCCAAGGCCCAGAGCTTCGAGACCGTCATGCTGCACGCCGGACAGGAGCAGCCCGACCCCACCACGGGGTCCCGCGCGCCCCCCGTGTACCTCACGACCTCCTACGTCTTCGAGAACTGCGACGCCGCCGCCGACGTGTTCGCGCTCAGGAAGCCCGGGAACATCTACTCCCGTCTCACCAACCCCACAACCGAGGCGTTCGAGACGAGGATGGCGGCGCTCGAGGGGGCCACCGCCGCGATCGCCGTCTCCTCCGGAGCGGCCGCCATCACCTACGTGGTGGAGAACCTGACCCGCGCCGGGGACCACATCGTCTCCGCCAACACGATCTACGGCGGGACCTACAACTACTTCGAGCACACCCTGAAGTCGCACGACATCGACTGCACGTTCGTCGACCCCACCAAGCCCGGGCAGATCGCGAACTTCGAGAAGGCGATCCGCGACAACACCAAGATGGTCTATATAGAGACTATAGGGAACCCGAACGCCAACCTCATCGACGTCGACGCCCTGGCCGAGATGTGCCATTCCCACGGGATCCCCCTGGTCGTGGACAACACCTTCGCGACCCCCTACCTCTTCAGGCCCCTGGACCACGGCGCGGACATCGTCGTCGAATCCGCCACGAAGTTCATCGGAGGCCACGGCATCGTGCTCGGCGGCGTCATCGCCGAGAACGCCAAGTTCGACTGGGCCGGCTCCGGCAGGTTCCCCTGGATGGTGGACCCCGACCCCAGCTACCACGGCATCTCCTTCGCGAAGGACGCTCCCAACGCGCCGTTCTGCACCCGCGTCAGGGCGATCATCCTCAGGGACATGGGCGCCTGCATCTCGCCGGTCAACTCGTTCGCGCTGATGATGAGCCTGGAGACCCTCTCCCTGAGGGTCGAGAGGCACGTCTACAACGCGCAGAAGGTCGTTGAGTTCCTGTCCAACCACCCCAAGGTGGAGAAGGTCAACCACCCGATGCTCGCCGACAGCCCGGACCACGCCCTCTACGAGCGCTACTTCCCCAACGGCGCCGGATCGATCTTCACCTTCGAGGCCAAGGGCGGGAAGGAGGGCGCCAAGCGCTTCGCCGACGCCATGCAGATGTTCTCCCTCCTGGCGAACGTCGCGGACATGAAGTCGCTGGTCATCCACCCCGCCAGCACCACCCACTCCCAGATGACCGAGGAGGAGCTGCTGGCCTCCGGCATCAAGCCGTCCACCATCCGCCTGTCCATCGGATGCGAGAACATCAAGGACATCATCGCGGACCTCTCGCAGGCCCTCGACAAGATCTGATAATACCTTTTACGAGGCTCTTCCCCGCGATGCGCGGAAGGGCCTCGGCCTCCCCGTGCCGGTGACTGATATCCTGACCTCCATCAGGATCCGGTCGGTCCTGCCGGGGATGAACACATCCTCCCTCTTCTCCGTGAATTCGATATCCGTGACGTCCTGGGATTCCAGGTCCTCGCGGATGCGCCTCTCCGCATCCCCTATGCCGATGCGCAGGGCCTCGGCCATGGTCTGCACCTCGGTCCTGCCGTTCCGGGTGTAGATCTCGAACCCGCTGTCCTGGACGTCCAGCACCTGCGGGATGATGGACACGAGCAGGGTCTCCGACACGGGGGTGCATATCGCCCCGATGGCGTTGCCCACGTCGGAATCCTCGCCGAAGACCGCCTCGGTCCCGAGGGCGTCGGCGACCCATCTCACATACACCTTGGAGGAGGCTCCGATGCCGACCACGGGGGAATCGAACCCCAGGCGGCACCTCATCACGCCGTTCCCGTTGCCGAACAGCGCCGAGCGTATCAGGAACTCGGACGCCCTGTCGAGGTCGGAGGTCCCCGCGTCCTCTTTGAGGGAGGTTCTGATCAACTCCCTGCCGATCCTCAGGATGATGGCGTCCCTGCATTGATGCTGCATGGATCCGACGTCGGTCCCGAGCAGTCCGGCCATGAACCCCGCCCCCAGCTCCGATGCCTCGGTGCCCATCTCCGTGTAGACGCCCATGGAAGCGAGCAGGTCGGTGGGGGTGAACGCTATCCTGCGCATGTACCCGAACCTCTCCAGGAGGTCGACGTCCAGGTCGGAGGTCTGGCAACCCAGCTTCACGGCCGCATCCGCGCGGGATACCGGCGAGGAGGCCATCTCCATGAACCTCCTCTCCTTCTCCGACGCGTACACCTGACCGTCGTAATCCCTGACGGAGACGAACATCTCGTAATCGGTCGCATCCGTCCTCCTCAGATGATCGAGGACCTCCGGCCATGTGCGTGCGGCCACGCACAGCGGGAGGGCCCTTATCGGCGATATCGCGACGGCTCCCTTGTACACGTGCAGCCTGCTGTCCCCGCCCATGCCGGCGGTGGTTATCCTGGCGGCGGCGATGTGCGTCCTCTTCCCGCCGACGGTTATCCCCTCGGCGTCGACTGACGGGATCCCATCGCGGATCACCCCGATATCGGTGGTCGTACCGCCGATGTCCACTACGATCGCGTCCTTCAGACCGGTCATCGCCACCGCGCCCATCATGCTCGCCGTCGGTCCGGACATCACCGTCTCCACAGGCCTCCTCCTGGCCGCGGACTCCCCCATCAGGGAACCGTTCCCGCGGACGACCATCAACGGCGCCTCTATATCGAAATCCTCCAGCACCGACCTCACGGCGTCCATGAGCTCGCTCATCACCGGGATCAGGCCGGCGTTGATCACGCAGGTTGACCCGCGGACGTTGAACCCCAGGCTGGAGGACAGCTCGTGACCGCACACCGCCGGGATCCCCAATATCCCGTCCACGAGGTCGCGCACCGCGAGCTCGTGCTCCGGGTTCCTGATGGACATCAGCGAGCTGATGGCGAACGCGTCCACCTTCCCGCGGACCGATTCTATGAACGAACGGGCGGCCTCGATGTCCAGCCTCTCGTTCTCCCCTCCGTGGATCCCGTGCCCCCCGGAGATGTTGATCTTGAAATCGGGGACGGCCTCCCCGCCGTACTCCCTCCCGATGGACACCAGCGCGACCCTGCCGTGCCTCCCCTCGACTATGGAGTTCGTGGCGAGGGTCGAAGACAATGAGACGACGTCGACATCCCTCAGCATCCCGGGATCCAATCCCATGAGGGAGCCGCGTATCCCCTTCGCCAGGTCGCCGTGGGTGGTGCGCGATTTGCTCTTCGCCAGGACCTCCCTGGTCCCCATGTCCAGCAGGACGGAGTCCGTGAAGGTCCCGCCGGTGTCGATTCCGAGTCCGATGGTCATGCTAACGCCGTTATGGGATGCATCGGGAGGGATGATAAGCGTTCGGGGACGCGGGGACCCCGGAGCCTCCGGCGAATCGCCTTAAATCATCGAATCGTATCTTCCGTCCAATGAATGGGACCAACAAGGCGATCGTGGGAATCGTCTTCGGGATTGCACTCTTGTACGCGGCGCTGTCGCTGGTATGCACCGTCCTCGGCATGCTCGACGGCTCCGCATGGCCCTCCCTCTTCTTCCCACACGGAGAGGATCTGGGCATCGCCCTCGCCGACATCCCCGGAATCGGGGCGCTGGCAGGGCCCATCAACGATTTCATCGGACTGTTCGGCGATACGAAGACGGTCGGCATCGCCATCGTAGTCGCGGGGTTCGTGCTCGCCGCGGCGGGCATGTTCACCCCCTGGGCGATGAACGTCAAGGGGACGGAGAACCCGGCGCAGTACCTCTGGACCAAGAGGCCGGGCGCCACCGTCCGCAGCATATTCGCGCCGTGGGGGCTCATCGGATCCGCGTGGAACAGGAACAAGGCGCTCGTCGTCGTTCCTATCATCCTGCTCCCGCTCTACTGGTTCTGGGCGCTGCTGATCACCGTCGCGCTGATCATCCCCTTCCTCCTCGTGAAGGCGGTCATCGCCGGCAGGGTCCGCAAGGCCGCCAAGCTGGAGCCGAAGATGTCGGACGCCACCTACGCGGTCTGCCCCAAGTGCAAGCGCAAGTTCTACCAGCCGAAGGTCAGGTGCAAGTGCGACCTGATCCTGGACTACCCCGTGCCGAACGAGTACGGATACAAGGTGCACGTGTGCAACAACGGCCACGACATGCCCTGCGTCCACGGCACCAGGGCCGGGCTCAGGACCGTCTGCCCCTTCTGCGGGTCGGACATCGAGACCAGGGAGGCCCTCCCCATCTCCATCGCCCTGGTCGGCGCCGTCGGCGCCGGGAAGACCACGCTGATGCTCGCTTCGGTCGAAGCTATCACGCAGGTCGCCAGGGGCGTGGATGTATCGGTGGATGCGGCCACGCCCGGCGTGTCCAAGCAGGCCGTCGCGGCCAAGGCGTTCGCGGCCAAGACCGCCTCCGGGGAGCTGGACTCGGAATGCCTGTTCCTCAGGTCCATGGACCTCGCCGACAGGGAGATCGTGTTCAACGACATCTCCGGGGCCGAGTTCGAGCCCAGGGACGGGAAGGTGCTCTTCGAGGAGTACTTCACCTACTCCAGCGGGATCGTGTTCGTCTTCGACCCCATCATGCTCGCCAAGGGCGGCAGGGGGGCCACGCCGATGGACGTTTTCGAGTCGTTCCACAGCATGTTCACGCAGATCAACGGCTTCGGACCGGGCACCGTCTCGGACATCCCGTTCGCGGTCGTCGCCACCAAGAGCGACATCATGCCCCAGGGGCTGTCGAACAACGACGTCAGGAAGTACCTGCAGGAGAACGGGCAGCAGGGGTTCGTGAGGGTCGTGGAGTCCCTCTTCTCCGAGGTCCGCTACTTCTCCGCCACATCCGTCGGCGACGACTGCAGGTCGGCGGCGGCGCCGATCTGGTGGATCGTCGGCAGAACCGACAAGGAACTGGCATCCAAGGTGCCGGTCCAGTCCGTCTGACGGTGCAAAGGCCCGTCCCCTGCGGGGCGGGCCGCCTTTCATCCTCATTCTCTCCGATCCGGGTCGGAAATCAAAATGACCGCGTCGGTCTAACTAATGAAGAGTGTCCTGTCATACTGATTGCACACTGGCCCCTTTATATTCCCAATGCCAAAATTCCGCGGACATGCCTCAGAAGCATGATCCGGAGGGCTCCGGCCCGCAATGGAAGATAGCGGAAACGGACGGGAGGGGGCTCCACGCCGTCCTCGGCAGAGTGGACACGGATACAGGGCACAGCTTGATATCCCAGACTGCAGATAAGGAATCGAAGGGGGCGAAGAAAACGGAGGGAATGCCTGTCGGGATCAGCGATTTCAGGAAGCTGAGGGACAACGACATGTACCTCGTCGACAAGTCGATGTTCATCGACCAGATTCTGAGATCTAGCGCGGAGGTCACCCTCATCACCCGCCCTCGCAGGTTCGGGAAGACCCTCAATCTCAGCATGACCGAGTGCTACCTCAACCTCAAATCCGCGCACGAGCCGGACCGCTTCAAGGGCCTGAGGATCTCTGAAGAGCGTCCGAACGATCCCGAGAAGAACGCCAATGTCGTCATCAGCATCTCCTTCAAAGATCTGGGAGACGGGTCCATCGAGAAGCTCCGCTCGAGATACGCCGAATACATCAGAGGCGTCTATGTGAAGTTCAAGGAGCTCCGCACATCGGACAGAATCGACGAGTCGTCGAAGATGTTCTTCGAGTCCATCTTCATGTACAGGGCGGACGAAGCCCAGCTGACGTTCAGCATCAAGCGTCTCAGCGAGATGCTGGAGATGCATTACGGAAAGAAGGTCATCATCCTCATCGACGAGTACGACAACGTGATGAACAAATCGTTCGGCAAACCGGATCACGAGGAAGTCGTGAGTTTCATGAGGGATCTGCTTAGCTTGGCGCTGAAGGACAATGATTCCCTCAGATTCGCCGTTCTGACGGGCGTGATGAAGATCTCCCAGGAGAGCATATTCTCCGGATTGAACAACCCGAAGATAATTGATATCTTCTCCACCAAATACGACGAGATGTTCGGATTCAGCCAAGAAGAAGTGGAATGGTTGCTCAAAGCGAACGGGTACGGGAGCAAGATCGACGAGGCTAAGGAATGGTACGACGGCTATCGCTTCGGCAAGGAAG
>CAVDQR010000070.1:0-7347 GCA_963611065.1 Bacteroides ovatus | reverse complement strand
GAGACGCAGGACATCCCGCTCAGGAAGCAGTTCGACGATTTCGTCGAAACCTACGGCCACCGTTCCAACACCAGGGAGATCTACTACCCCAGGTGGAAGGAGAACAAGCCGTACATCATCGACGTCGTGCGCCTGCTGTCGCAGTCGGAATCCGACCTGAAGGAGCTGGAGCAGAAGAGGCGCGAGGAGCGCTTCGTCCTCGAGAAGGAGGTCAGGAAGAAGATCAGGAGGAGCGGCGCGACCGGAGTGTTCAGATGCGCCCTGTACGGCAGGGTCCTGAAACTGGCGCAGAAGTACCTGACCTTCAGGGAGAACCAGAGGTTCTACCTGGACCACATCCTGTTCAGGGAGAGGCTGTGCATGCTGGAGGTCGGGAGGCGTCTGGCGGAGCGCGGCGTGATCCCGGAGACGAACGACGTGTTCTTCCTGTTCGAGACGGAGGCGTTGGACATCTTCCTTTCCGGCACGACCGAGCCGTTCAAGGAGATCGAATCGCGCAAGGCCGAGTTCTTCAAGTACACCAACGTCCTGCCGCCGAAATTCGTCAGGAACGGCATAGACTTCGACGATACCATAGCGATAGAATCGTCCAACTCGGTCTACGGGACGGCCTCCAGCCCGGGAGTCGTGACCGGCAGGATACGCGTGGTCGAGACGATCGAGGGGCTGTCGGAGATCGAGGACGGGGACATCCTCGTGACGAGCAACACCGACCCCGGATGGACCGCCGCCTTCTCGAGGCTCGGAGGTCTCATCACCGAGACCGGAGGCATCCTGTCCCACGGGGCCGTCATCTCGAGGGAGTACAGGATCCCGGCCGTCACGGCCGTTATGGGAGCCACCAAACTGTTCAGGACCGGTCAGACCGTCACCGTGGACGGCAACGACGGCATCATCTATCTGGAGGACGACGAATGAAGGACCACATCGAATACAACGAGAGCCTCTACTTCAACTGCCACGACGAGACGAACGACCTCACCGCGTTCATGAGGATCGGCAACAAGCCGAACAAGAACGAGAAGAGCCTGTTCTTCGTCATCATGACGCCGGAGGTCATATACGGCTTCAGGCACGCGACCCCCTGCGAGGGCGACCCGAACTCCATCGGGGGATTGACCTTCGCGAAGCTCCCGTCGGGAGCATGGTCCCTGACGTACAGGGGCATCGTGGTCGATATGAAATCTTCCACACCGACTCCGATCCCCGCCTCGATGGATCTCGAATGGAAGCCCCAGAACCCCGAGATGGACTACAAGAGGTGCGTCAACGAGGCCCAGGCCGCCATGTCCGCCAAGGTCGCCTCCGAGCACCTGGAGCAGTTCGGCATCGCCGACGGCACCCTGACCGTCGGAGATAAGCAGTTCAGGATACACGGCACCGGCGAGAGGGACTTCAGCGCCGGCGTGAGGGATTGGGGCTCCCCCAAGATGTGGGCGTGGATCAACTCCGTGTTCCTGGAGAAGGAGGCGTTCAACATCACCAAGCTCTCCACGGACATGGGCGACGTGGATGCGGGATACTTCTTCACGAAGGGCGACAACCAGCCCCTGAATCAGGTGTCCATCGACCTCCGCTCAGAGAACGGCGTCCCCTCGTCGTTCACTCTGGGGATGAAGGACGTTTCCGGCTCCTCCTACGACGTCGAAGGGAAGGTCATCAGGTTCGCCGCGCTGCCGATGGGGAACCAGAACGAGATGATGCTCATCGAGACCATCTCCGAGTACGTCTGGGACGGGAAGAAGGGCTTCGGCATCGCCGAGTTCCTGGTCCGCAGATGATCCGTACCGGGTCGGCGGGGGAACCCGCCCTCCCGGTCTTTTTCAGAAACGCCGTCTCAGGGGGATTCCTATCCCGTGATGACGTCGGCGTACCTGCCGCCGAAGAACCGTTCGAGGTCCATCTCCCTGACGAAGCCCCACAGCTCGTCCGGCGATATCACGCCGTTGCGGCACATGACGTCGAAGTCGCCCTCGGCCCCGCAATACAGCCTCCCGCAGCAGGAGTACCCGTTCCTGACGTAGAACGACCTCCTCCTGGCGCGGACCTCGTAATCCGGCAGGCCTTCGTAAGGGGATTCGATGTCCAGGAACAGCTTCCTGCCCGGATAGCGATCCGCGAATGCGTCCAGAGCCTTCGAACCCAGACCTGAGCCCCTGTTCCCGGGGTCCACGGCGAGATAGAGCATGTACGCGATCCTGTCGTTGAACAGGGAATAGACGATCCCCTTGAGGTCGGGGTCGTAGATCCCCAGCCACTCGGTGTCGTCGCGCTCCAGATGGGAGAGCAGCACCTTCGTGTCCGCGCGCTCGAATCTAGGGAACGACTGCGAATACATGGAGAGGGCGGCGTCCCAATCCCCTTCGCGGATCGGTTCGAGTATCATGCGCGCCTCCCGAAGGCCACGATGGACAGGACCGAGAATCCGGGGTCCAGTCCCATGATGTCCCTGACGATGTCCTCCGCCGGGGTCCCGGCGTTGTCCCTCATCCTGATCTGGATCCAGCACGACCCGAGTTTCAGGTCCTCGGCCTCCAGCTGCATCATGATCGTGGCGATGGAGGAATCCTCGATCCACGTGTCGGCCACCGCGGGATCCGCGGCGACGACGACCGCGAAGGTGGCGGTCTCCAGCGCCTTGGTGCTCGACGGTCTGCACGAGGCGAGCTTCCTGATCGTATCGATATCTTCGACAGGCACGAGCCTGACGGGCCTGCGGCCCCTCGATGAAGGAGCCAGGTCCCCGGCCTCCAGCAGGAGCCTCCTCTCCTCGTCGGAGAGCGGCTCCCCGGAGAACAGACGGCAGCTGTGCCTGGACCTGGCGATGTCTATGAACATCTCACTCGAGGAGGATGGCGGGCCTTCCGGGGGCGGCCTGCCTGGCCTTGTTCTGCGGGTCGTAGACGCCTTCGGCGTCCGCCCTGTACACGGCGACCTCGAGGCCGAGCTCGTCCGACAGGAATCCTGCCGCGGATTCGAGGAAGGCCTGCTCGTCCGTCTCGTAGACGGGCTTCCACATCGCCAGGTCGGACCTGGAGAAGTCGATGGCGACCTTCTTCGCCAGCTCGGACGCGGCCTTGCCGTTCCTCTTGATCGTCTCGTCGGACATGCACGCCTTGGTCAGCTCGGGAACGCTCAGGGTCCCGGCCTCCTTCATGGCCGCTCCGCGCCTCATGACCTCCCTCTTCCATTCGGGGGACGTGTAGAGGACGACGCGCTTCGCATCGATGCCGACGAACTTCCTCACTTCGATGATGTCGGACATCAGGTCGCGGAGCTTGGTCTCGCCGTACTCCGCGGACTCGGAGATCAGGGACTGGTCGGGCTCGGGCAGCTCCTGGGCCGACACGAGGCCGTCGAATCCCGCGGCCTCCCACAGCTCCTCGGCGGTGTGGGGGGTGACCGGCATCATGGCCTGGATCCAGATCCTCAGCGCTGCCGAGATGGCATCCTTGTTGCATCCTCCGCGCCTGGTGTACCAGCGCATGTCGTTGAGCATGTCGAAGTAGACGGTGGTGCACATCTGCCTCAGGTCGTACTTGTCCATGGCCTCGCGGATCTCCGCGATGTGCCTGTTGAACCTCGAAAGGAGCCAAGCGTCCATCTCGCCGGGTTCGGAGACGGATTCCTTGGCGATGATGTCGGTGACCGCGCCGTAGATCCTGTCGACCCTCTGCTTGTAGGTCAGGACGGTCTCCTCGCTCCACTCGACATCCACGAACATGGACGCCACGTGCGCGTAGTAGAGACGCATCGCGTCCACACCGTACTTGGCGGCCGCTCCGGGGATGGGCTGCGCCCCTCCCTTGGATTTGGAGATCTTGTCGCTGTTCTTCCCGGTGACGTACCAGTTCACGGTGATGCCGCGGGGCTGCATGGAATCGGGCAGGATCGCGCGGTGGTTGAACAGGAACACGGGGAAGTGGACGGTCATGTGCTCTTTCCCTCCGAGGTTGATGTCCAGCGGGTACCAGTAGAGCACGTCTGCCCTGATCTTCTCCAGGAGCTCGACGGAGATGCCTGTCTCCTTGGAGACATCGGAGACCTCTCCCTGTCCGAGGATGACGTAGTCGAAGAACGCCAGGGTCATCTGCTCCGGCAGGATCTGCTTCGAGTTGGCGTACAGGGAGATGGTGTAGTACACGGGGTACAGGGTGGAATCCGAGATGGCCTCGATGATCCACTTGTCGTCGAATGGGAATCTCGTTCCGAGCCAGTTGCCGAGCCTGACGCAGGCCCTCTCCCTGAACCAGTCCAGGATGCCCTGGACGTTGTCGGCGAACTCGGGCGGGTTGAGCTGCATGTCCTTGGCGTGGGCCTTGGTCCTCTCGGTGAGGTCGGGATCGGCGTAGTTGATGAACCACTGGTCGTCGATCCTCCTGATGTGGACGCGGCGACCGCACCTGCAGACCACCTCCTCGGTCAGATCGTGGAACGGCTCCGCCTCCCCTGCGTCGATCATGGCCTGGCGCATCTTATCCTTCGCTTCCTCGACGCGCATCCCCGCGTAGGGGCCGCAGACGTCCTTCATCCTGCCCATGTGGTAGCCGTCCTTGTAGACCTGCTTCTTGGCCTCCACGAGCTTCTCGTCGCCCGGCTTGGTGATGCCGAGCTTCTCGATGACATCCTTGGCGGGGAAGTCCCCGTAGCCCTTGATGTCGATGATCGAGATGGGGACGACGGAATCGATGAGCTCCTGGGAGAGTCCGTATCTCTCCTTCAGAGCGGGGTCCTTCTTGACCGCCTCCAGGTGGATCATCGGAGCCTCGCACATCCAGCCGATCATGTCCGCTCCGGGGATGGAGCCGACGTCCTCGATGCCGTCCTTCTGGAGGGTCAGCTTCTCGTAGGCCTGCGGGGAGACGATCCACGTCTCGCCGCCCTTCCTGATCCTCCTGTACTCGACCTCGGGGTTCACCCAGAAGCACACCTGTCCGTAGACGGTCTCCGGCCTGAGGGTGGCGGCCACCAGGAATTCGTCCCCGTGCCTGAACTTCAGGAGGGTGTACTCCTGCGTCTCCGCTTTGCCTCCTTTCGAGATGTCGGTCTCCGAGGGGTCCACGGCGACCGGCCCGCATTCGGGGCAGAACGGGGCGTAGTAGGGCTTCTGGATGAGCAGTCCGGCGTCCTTGAGCTTGTGGAACTGCCACTGGATGAACTTGCCGTAGTCGGGGTACAGGGTGCAGGTGAACCTCCTCCAGTCGGCGAGGAAGCCGAAGCGCTTCCAGTACTCCTCGACGTAGACGCCGTTGAAGAACTCGATGACCGACATGGGGTCCTTGAGCTCGGCGAGCTTCTCCGGCGGGCATCCGTTCCTCTGAAGGTAGTCTATGGTCTTCTCGTCGCCCCTGGCGATCTTCGCCGCCAGGCTGATGCCGCCGTTCCCGGTGGCGTGGGTGCCGACGGGGAACAGGACGTTGTACCCGGTCATGCGCTTGTACCTGCCGATCGCGTCCACGTACGTGTATCCGCGGAGGTGTCCGACGTGGAGGTACCCGGTCACGCCCGGGTAGGCGAAGATGATCATGAACTTCGGCTTGCCGTCGATCCTGTCGGACTCGTCGAGACCCGCCTCTCTCCAGCGGGCCTGCCATTTCGCTTCCATGCTGCCGTAGTCGTTAGCCATTTGGAACCCCTTTCTATACGCACGCGCATTAGGAGAATCCATTAATATCTGTCGGGGAGGCGGAGGCCGGAACGGATGTCCGACGGGACGTCGGAGGAGGCCCGCGCATGACATGTCAGACGCGGATCGACCCTCCGTGTCAGACGGGTTATGACGGCCCGTTCCCCCACCTATATTATCTACAGGGCCTGTATGGAGAGGTATGAGACGCGTGGAAACGGCCGTTCCGACCCGATATCGGGGGTTTTCCGGAAACAGGCGGTTTTCCCTTGTCATGCGTTTGTCCTATTCTGTCAGACACCATTAAATATCCCTAGCGCATGACTTGATATGCAAGCTGAGAAGGGATGGGAAAAACTCTCTCTTGCGACAGGATGGATGGAGAATGACGGACGACGGAACCAGGGTCACGCTCAGGATGGGACCTGAAGAAATCCAGATGATGGAGGACTTCATGGATGAGCACGACATAGGCAACAGGTCCGACTTCATCCGCGACGCGATCCGCGGGTACATCGACTCATGCAGAATGGGCGGCCCGTCAGCAGCGTCGGGAAGCGGGATCTTCGTCCGCTTCAGCGACCTCCAGATGGATGCGCTCCAGGGACTCGTTCAGCGCGGGATATGCCTGAACGAGGAGGAGTTCGTCCGCAAGTGCGTTCTGGACAAGATCGTCCCCGCGACGGTCACCGAGGAGGCGTACGCCGACTCGTTCAGGACCGCACAGAGGAACGCTGCGCTCAAGTGAAGAGAAGGATGGGAAAAACTAGCACCCGCCGTCCCGGATGGGAACCGCGCGAGCGGAGGGCCGGCGGGAGCTGAAAACCACTTGGAAATTCGAAGGATCGGATGGTGAACAGGATGGACGGACAGGATATCAGCGGCGCGGTCGGACCGCGCATTGCCGTAGTGGGCGTTGGCGGAGCGGGATGCAACGTCGTGCGCTCGTTCTACGAGTCGTGCTGCCCGGTGGACACCATAGCGATCAACACGGACAAGACCGCCCTCCATGCGACCCCCGCGGATGTCAAGCTGTACATCTGCAAGGACGTCCTGCACGGCGAGGGCACCAGCGGGGACTCCGTCATCGGGAAGAGATGCGCGGACATCCACAAGGCCGAGATCCGCGACGCTCTGTCCGGATACGACGCGGTCTTCGTCATCGGCGGCCTCGGGGGAGGGACCGGCTCCGGAGCCATGCCCGTCGTCATCGACGCGGCGCAGGCGCAGAGCGGGATGACCTTCGCCATCGCGATCGACCCGTTCTCCTTCGAGGGCAGGGACAAGGTCGCGCTGGAGGTCTGGAACCACATCAGGGCCGTCTGCGAGAACAGCATCATGGTCGAGAACGACAGGATGTTCGCGATCATGCCCGATCTGAAGATCACCGAGGCGTTCGACGAGGTCAACGCCAGCATCAGGGCCCACGTCATGAAGTGCGTCGAGACCCTCGAGGAGATCCTCGGGCCCGTCGGACGCGATGCGGAGAGGACCGAGCGCAAGAGCGTGCACAGGTCCGGATTCCCCATAGAGGCGCTCACCAGCGCCTGAGATTCAAGATTATCTCCCCATGCGGGGCAAGGCGCCGCCTCCCCGCGAAACCGCTTCCGAACAAAGCCTCCGCCCGTCGCGCTGCATCGCGGCGGGTCCTTTCTCCTACATGCGGAGGCGGTCTGTTCCTCCTATGCCGGACGGGACCCGGAAGGGTCCGGTTCGGCCCT
>CAVDQR010000069.1:5780-7441 GCA_963611065.1 Bacteroides ovatus | reverse complement strand
GCATCGTGGCCGACAGCACCGGGAGCATCGGGATACGCGTCGACGGTACGGGGACATCGATCACGGTCATAGACGAGAACGGACGGACGCTCGCACAGGAGCGCCTGTTCGCCATGCTCGTGCTCTATCTGAGGCCGGCATCGGTCGCCGTCCCCCTTTCGGTGGCATCGCTCATCACGGATGCGTTCAGAGGCGATGTGGACGCGGATGTCGACTCCCCCTACGAGCTCCCTCCCGAAGACCGTTCGCCCACCTTCACCGAAGACAGCCTCACAGCGGTGTGCCAGGCGGTCAAGGACGGTGCGGCCCTGGGATACCTCCCGAGGACCGCTCGCCCACATTCACCGAGGACAGCCTCGCAGCTGTGTGCCAGGCGGTCAGGGACGGTGCGGCTCTGGGATACTGCGACGGGACCGTCGTGTTCGGCGACGGCCCTGCCGTGGGGGACGGGATCAGGGCGGCCGCGACGATAGCACGCATGGCCGGATCGAACAGCCTGCGCGGATTGGCGGATTCGTTCCCGACCTATCTGCGCGAGGAGAAGGAGATCCCCTGCGAATTGAAGCCGGAGGAGTTCAGACGCTCCTTCGATGAGCTCATCGGAGGCCTCGCCGACAGGTGCTCCAGGTACGGGGACGGCTACAGGGTCTCCATGGACGACGGATGGTTCGTCGTCCGTCACGCGGCCCATGACGACGGCGCCCGCCTGGAGATCGTCGCCGAGTCCAAGGACAGGGCCTATCTCGCCGGATTGATGGAGATGGCCGAGAACCTCGCCGACGGCACGATGAAGGAGTGACGTCGGTAGATCACTTCGAGCTCCACCGGCTCGCCGTAGGAATCGTACGCCCTCCAGCTGGTCCTGTCGTAGGGCTGGCACGTTATGAAGTGGATCCCGCCGGTGTTCCTGAAGAAGTCCTTGTCCGCATCCGACGGCTCGTTGGAGTACCCCGGATGGGAGTGGGCGGAGCCCGCCAGGCTGTAGTCTATCGGGGCCATCCATTGGTTCAGGAAGCTGTGCGAATCCCCGTACACCGTGCCCGGGAGCAGCACCATCTCGGAGATGACGCCGTCGATCTCCCGGGTCATGCACAGGAACTCGTCCGGATAGGTGGACCTGGCGGATTCGTTGAACGCATCGATGAAGTCGATGTCCACGGCGCGGATCGTCTGGCTCATAGGGTGTTCACCAGCTTCCTCCTCACACGGGAGTAGAAATCCGTGTCGAAGCGGATGAAGCGGGCCTTCTGCTCCGAGAGCATGAACTCGACCTTCGAGCCGCCTTCCATGTAGATCTCCTCCTGCCCGTCGAGGACTATGAGGCATCCCTTGTCGAGGACGTTCTCCACCGTGACCTTCGACGTCGCCGGGACCACGAACGGCCTGGAGCTGAACTTGTACGCCGCCATCGGCACGACCATCAGGGCGTTGACGTGGGGGTCCATGTACGGGGCCCCGAGGGACATGGCGTAGCAGGTGGATCCCGTGGGGGTGGACACTATCACCCCGTCGGACCTGAGCTCGGATGCGAGCACATCGTCGACGTAGACCCTGAAATGACGGATCTTGGCGACCGTGTCGGTGTGGACAACGGCTTCGTTGACGGAGTCCTTCATGTACTCCCCGTTGTAGAAGCAGGCGAGCTTGAACCTGGTCTCCAC
>CAVDQR010000069.1:0-5542 GCA_963611065.1 Bacteroides ovatus | reverse complement strand
ACCCCGGCCTCCCTCAGGAAGTCCACGACCTCCTTGGCGGGCTCCAGGATGTTCCTGATGCGGGCGTTGGCGTACACACCGTACCTGTGGTTCACATGGACGATGCAATGCTTGACCACGGCATCGTACACCCTGGAATCCCCCACGGCGAGGAAGTTCGCACGGTGGTCGAGATCGAAGGGCATGTCGAGGACGTTGTTGCACAGGTCGTAGACCTCCCCTCCGGCCTCCCTGAGGATGATCGTGCTCGCCGCGATGTCGACGATGCGGACGGAGCGGGTGTACCTCTCCGCCTTCATGTAGTAGCCGTCTGCCTCCCCTTCCGCGACGATCTCCATCTCCAGGGAGGAGCATCCCAGCGAGCGGCAGGAGCGGACCTGCTTCGCCACGCCGAAGGCGTCCGGATGGGCGCCGTTCCCCTCGTAGATCATCAGGAACAGGTCGTCCATGACCGCCTCCCTCACATGGATGGGGCAGCCGTTCTTGAACGCGCCCTTGCCCTTCTCGGCGCAGATGACGTCGCCGGTGGCGAGGTTCCTCAGATATCCCAGACGGATGTCCGAGAGGCTGGACTTCCCGACCGCCAACGAGACGGTGTAGTACGGGAGTCCGGCGATGGCGTTGGACGTGCCGTCGATCGGGTCCATGACGAGGGTCTCGTCCCCTCCGTTGTCCACGAACCCTATCTCCTCGCTCAGCACGTTCAGCTTCAGCTTGTGCAGGTCGATGTACATCAGGGCGGCGTTCTCCGCCACCTTGTCCACCGCCGACGAATATGTGCCGTCGGCCCCCATGCACACCTTCTTCCCCCTCTCCTCGGAGGAGGGGATGGTGTCGACCGCCTTCTGAACCGCGTCGGCTATGGCCGACAGGTCCGCCATCGTAATCATGGCCACCCGTAGTCGCTATTGATTAATAGGCAGTGTCCCTGGAACGGGGCATGGATTCGTCCGGGCCGGAAGGCGTATACGAGGACCGCGGGAGGCTGTACACCGAATCCGCCTGCCCCGGCAGGAGGATCTACGGCGAGAGGCTGGTCCGCTCCGACGGACGGGAGTTCAGGGAATGGGACCCCAGGAGGAGCAAGCTCTCCGCGTACATCGCCGTCGGGGGACGGGACGTCCCCTTCAAGAGGGATTCCTCGGTGCTCTACCTCGGTGCATCCAGCGGCACCACGCCGTCCCATGTGGCCGACATCGTCAGGGACGGGAGGGTCGTGTGCGTCGAGTTCGCTCCGCGCATGTTCCGGGAGCTGGTGAAGAACTCCGAGGGCAGGCCGATGATGATGCCCGTGCTCGGGGATGCGACGAAACCCGAGGAGTACTCCATGTTCGCCGAGAAGGTCGACATCGTGTACCAGGACGTGGCCCAGAAGAGGCAGGCGGACATCGTCTGCGACAACATGGATTTCTACAACGCCGATTGGGGCATGGTCGCCGTCAAGGCGAGGTCGGAGGATGTCACCGCCCCTCCGGAGAGGATCTTCGAGGAGACCGAGAGGAGGATCCGCGAGAGGGGGTACAAGATTGTTGATTCCCGCAGCATCGAGCCCTACGAGAAGGACCACGAGATGATCGTGTTCAAGAGGCCTTGACATGGGTCGGACGGCTTATGCGATAGCTTTCGACGGGGACAGGTACCTGATGGTCTGGAACCCCAAGCGCGGAGGATGGGAGATGCCCGGCGGGCATGTGGAGCCCGGGGAGACCTCTCAGGATGCGGCCGTGCGCGAGTTCATGGAGGAATCCGGCTACCGCATCGAAGTGGTCGCCGGGAGGGACATCGGATACTGCGACGTGTTCGCGGCCGTCCTGAAAGAGAAGGTCGGGGATTGCGAGATGGAGTCCCGCCTGTTCTCGGAGCTACCCGAGGAGCTGTCGTTCGACCGCGAGGAGTACGAGGACACCGTGCCCTGGGCGAAGGATGCGGTCGATTCCGGTCGGAATGAGTTTTGACGGCGCACCCGAGGATGCGCCGTCGAGGTTTACCGGGGACTCACGCCCCCATCACTAGCTTCTGATAGGCCGTCCCGTACTTGGAGAACGACCCGACGTACGCGTGGCAGTCGGAGAGCGCGTGGGCCATCCACAGGGGGACGGCCGTGCGCGTCTTCAGCTCCATTATGGACGAGCCCTCCGGGATCAGCCTCCGACCCCCGGTCGGACCGTCGATGTCGATGTGGTCCAACCTCGCCGTCACATCCCTGTCGAAGGTGATGCGCAGGTCGTCCTCCTTCGACGCGAACGATTCCCTGGAGTAGCAGAGCATCATCGCCGGCCCCAGCGTGGGGTACCTGTCGCGGAACGTCTCGATCTCGTGACCGATCTGCGTGTCCGTACCATCCACTTCCTGCCCGTCGAGCCATCTGACGGCGTCGTCGGTCGGAAGGGACAGACGGCGCTTGTAGGTCACCCCGTCGCACTTCTTCTTGATCTCCACGAACGCGGGGTCGTCGGCGTCGCCGGAGTACTTCCTGAGCCTGAGCTTCTCCTTGTATTCCGGGTGGGCCAGGGAACGGACCGCCAGGGTGTACCCCTGCGTGTCGTAGTAGATGTTCCTCACGTCGCTCACCGCGTACCCGTCGGGTTCCGTGTGGCTCTCCATCGCATCCCGTATGGCGCGGGTCTGCTCCGGGTCGAGGATGTACTTCATCTCGTACCTCTTGAACACGTCCTGATACGATGCCATGGGGATCACAGCTCCGTGTACTTCTGCTCCGCGTGCCCGAGGTAGACCTCGAGGTTGCCGTTCTTGCAGCGGATCTCGTCGATCATCCTCTTCTCGTCGCATCCGTCGGACAGGGTGACGCCGTAGGTCAGGCGGAACATGCTGCCCATGTTGGTGGTCTTGACGCTCTGGAGCTCGTAGGCGGTGGTGTAGGACGAGAGGATCCCGTCGAACTCCCCGCGGTAGTCGAGGTCCTCGGGGACGGTGATGCGCAGGGTCATGTTGCTCTGCTCGGACCATCCCTTGCTGATCAGGTTGTACGCGACGCAGATGGCGCACATGATGACCGTGAAGAGCGCTCCGTACGCCAGGAATCCCATCCCGACGAGGAGGCCGGTGCTCATGGCGAGGAAGATCATGACGATCTCCTTGGCGGTTCCCGGAGCGGAACGGAATCTCACGAGGCTGAACGCGCCCATGACGGCGATCCCGGCCCCGATGTTGCCGTTGACGACCATGATTATGACGGATACGACTGCGGGGATCAGCGCGATGGTGAACATCAGGCTGTCCGAGTGCTTGGAGCGGAACCTGTAGACCGCGGCGAGCGCGAGTCCCAGGACCAGGGCGCATCCCACCGAGAGCAGGAACGCCATGGGGTCGATCGCTTCCGACGTCCCTCCGAATATGCTGTCGAACAGGGACATGGGATCAGCTCCAGTAGACGCCGTCCGAATCCGCTCCGGAGACGGACGATGCTGTCGAGATGGTCGCGGATGAGGATCCGAGGTACACGACGAACGCGGACATCGAGGATGTCATCTTCACTGCGGAGACGACGGAGCCGCCGACGCTGACGGTGATGTAGCTCCCCGAGGATGCGGACACGGTGCCGGACTTCGCCACGGAGGAGAAGTTCGAGCAGTTGGTGCATTCGCTCTGGCCCATGCCTCCGGATACGGAGATCGCCAGGACCCTGCCGCCGGTGTAGGTGTATCCCATCTCGGTGTCGAGGGCGGAGTCGGCGTTGCCGGTGCTGATGACCGTCAGGTCCCCTCCGGAGATGACGATGCCCTTGTACTGGGTGTAGGAGTTGGAGTCGAGTCCGTCGCCTCCGGCGCGGATCAGGATCTGCCCTCCGGCGATGGTGATGCCGGCGCCGGACGTGGATGTGGAGTTGATGCCGTCGTCCGAGGAGACGATGGAGATGTCCCCGTCCTCGATGTCGACGGTATCCCCCTCCAGACCCTCGTAGCATTCGGTGATCGTGATCGTTCCTCCGGTCACCGCCAGGGCGCCGTCGGCGTGCATGCCGTCGTCGCCGCATGCGATGGTGATCGTTCCTCCGGATACGGTGATGGTGCCGTTGCTGTGGACCCCGTCGTCGTCGGAGGAGATCGTGATGGTGCCTCCGAGGATGGTCACGGAGTTGTCCCCCTTGATGCCCTTCCTGGATTCGGTGCCGGAGTATCCTCCGGAGCCCTCGTCGCCGGGGTTCGTACCGGGTTGCTGCTCTCCGCCGGGCTGCTGGTCCTGTCCTCCCTGTCCTCCGGGGTTCGTTCCAGGCTGCTGTCCGCCCCCGGGCTGTCCGGGAGCGGAGACGTCGGCCCCGATGGTCGTCGTCGTGGTGGTGGATGTGGATGCGGAGTATCCCGCGTACGTCCCGGTCTTGATGTTCAGGGTGAGCGTCCCCTCGGTCTCCTCGATGATGACATCGTAGGAGGCGTCGATCCCGTCGCTCTCCGCATTGATCGTCAGGGTCAGGTCGCCCTTGTCGGTGCAGATGGTCACTATCCCTTCCTGTCTGATGGTCCCGTCGTCCTTGGTGGTGGCGTCGGTGTTCGTGGTCTTGATGGCATCGCCGCTGCGGGCGGTGAGGGTGATGACCCCGGACTGGATGGTCACGCTGTCGTTGCCCTTGAGGGCGTTGTCCTCGCAGTCGACGACCAGGGTCAGGTTCTTGACGTCCAGGTCGTCCTTCGAGTGGATCCCGTTGTTGTTCTCGCTGTATACCGTGAGGGTCCCCCTTCCCTGGATGTCCAGGTCGGTGGTCGAGTAGATGGCGGAGGAGATGGCCGAGTCGTCGGTCACTTCCGCTCTGTAGTCGCAGACCGTGTTCTCGGTCCCGTTCTTCGCCGCTATGGTGGCGTTGTCCGCGCTGACGATCGAGATCGGCGCGTTGTTCGAGCTGGCTATGGTCACGCCCGCGAGCGTGAGCTTGAAATCGTACGAGTCGCCGATGTCGACGACGATGCTCCCCTTGAGCTCCCCGGTTATGGTGCACTCTATGTCCTCCGTCGCTCCGGAGAAGGTGATGATGGTCTCCCCGTCGACGACGGTGACGGTGTGGCACTCGGTCCCGACGTCGTACGTTATGGTGTACTCCGTCGTGACATCGTCGTAGTCGTCGTAGTCCGTATTGTCCGAACTGTCGTTGCCCCCGGATCCGGAGTCGCTCCCCGGACCCGCCATTGCGAATGCGATGGCCGCTACGGCCACCACTGCGGCGCACAGCACCGCGATCCATACTGATGTTGTCTTTTCCATCGTTCTGACTTCCTTTTGGGTTGTGATGTTTGCTGACGCCTGGCGGCGTCTCATCGAACTCAGGAAGTCTGACCGCTGGTGGTCACGCCCGTGTAGTAGAATTGCGGGATGCCCGCGTCGTACGCGTCATCCTCGATCGGTTCGGGAGGGAATTCATCCGGCATGAATCCGGGAACGGGCTCCTCCTCCCTCTCCTCGACGCGGAAATCGTCCGCATCATCGTCGGTCCCGGCATCGCTGTCCTTCCTCTCGGTGGGGAGCGACGTCACTGCGACGAACGACTCGTTCAGATCCATCAGGATCGACCAGGGGATGGTCCTCAAGCGCT
>CAVDQR010000068.1:0-7483 GCA_963611065.1 Bacteroides ovatus | reverse complement strand
GTTTCCTTCGATATGTTGACGAACAATATGGCCAGGAAAACGAGGATCGGAACGGTCCACTGGATGATCACCGATGGGTGGTTGCGATACCGGTCCATCCTCGCTCCCTCGACCTCAGGATACCGATGACGGTCTCGTTCAGACGGTCGGCGATCCTCTCGGCGACATCCTCCTCGAGCATCTGGACTTTGACGACTCCTCCGGCGGTGGTCACGATGACGTCCGCGAGACCGAAGGCACGGTTTATCGGACCGCGCTGCACCTCGACCTGATGGATGCGCTCGATGGGCACGAGGACATGAGATATCGTGATGACTCCACGCCTGATCTCGAGCTTGTCGTCATCGAGCCTGTACCTGTAGCGGCGGAAGAACACCTGCGGCGATACGGCGCAATAGACCGCACACACGACGAATATCGCCAGGGATGCGATTCCAATGAATTCCCATTCCGAAGCACCCCTCAACTGGATGTATGCCACAACAAGGACGACAAACAGAACGACCAGGGATATCGCACGGGAGATGTACATCGCCTTGACGCATATCGGATCCAGACGGCGGTACCCGTCCGAAGTCATGCCCTCTTCATCGACGGCGAATCCGTCCGCGGTGCTGCCTCTCATGGTTGTGCCATGACGCCAGCATATATGCTATATTCTGAATGGATGGAATGATTGGAAGAATGGCCGGGGTCTCCCCCGGCATGGTTTGGATCAGTTCAGATACGCGCCGTCGGCTCCGCTGGAGACGAGCTGGCGGTACTTCTTCTGGACGCCGTGGACCGGACGCTCGACGCGGACGGCCTCCTTGAGGCGCTGGGCGATCTGCTCGTCGGTGAGACGGACGTTCAGCTTCCTCTCGGGGATGTCGATGTCGATGATGTCCCCGTCCTTCAGGGCGGCGATGGGTCCGCCGGCGTACGCCTCGGGGGAGACGTGGCCGATGGCCCCTCCTCTGGAGGCTCCGGAGAACCTTCCGTCGGTGATGAGGGCGACCTCCTCTCCCAGACCCCTTCCGATGATCAGACTGGTGGGGGAGAGCATCTCGGGCATGCCGGGCGCACCCTTGGGTCCCTCGTACCTGATGACGACGACATCGCCGGCGACGATCTTCCCGGTGGTGATGGCCTCTGCGGCGGCGGCCTCGCCGTCGAACACCCTGGCCTTGCCGGTGAACTTCATCATCTTGGGGCTGACGGCGGCCTGCTTGATGACCGATCCGTCCGGAGCGATGTTGCCCTTGAGGACGGCGATGCCGCCCTGCTTGTGGAACGGGTTGTCCTGGGGCCTGATGATCTCGGAGTCCCTGACGGTCGCGGCATCCGCAATCTCGAAGACCGACTTGCCGTTCGCCGTGGGGACGTCGACGAGCTTGTCCCTGAGGACCTTGAGCACCGCGGGGATCCCGCCGGCCCTGTCGAGGTCCTTGATGGCATAGGGCCCTGCGGGCCTGAGGCTGGTGATGTGGGGCGTGTCCCTGGAGATCTCGTCGAAGTCGTCGAGGGTCACGGGGCACCCGAAGTCCTTGGAGATGGCAGGCAGATGGAGGGCGGTGTTGGTGGAACCGCCGATTGCCATGTCCACGCGGATGGCGTTGCGGAACGAATCGCGGTTGACGATGTCCCTGGGCTTGATGTCCTTCCTTACCATCTCGACGATGCGCTTACCGGTCTCCCTGGCGATGAGCAGCTTCCTGTTGTCGTCGGCGAGGGCGGTGGCGCAGCCGGTGAGGCTCAGACCGAGGGTCTCGGTCAGGCATGCCATGGTGTTGGCGGTGAACAGACCGGAGCAGCTCCCCCTTCCGGGGCATGCGGAGCATTCGACTGTGTGCAGCTCCTCCTCTCCGATGGTCCCCGCGCTGTAGGCACCGACGGCCTCGAAGACGGACTGGAGGTCCATGTTGCCGTTCTTCCCGACCCCGGGCTCCATGGCCCCGCCGGTGACGATCAGTCCGGGCACGTTCATCTTGCCCATGGCCATGAGCATTCCGGGGGTGACCTTGTCGCAGTTCGACACTCCGACCCAGCCGTCGAGGGCATGGCCTTCGACCATGACCTCGCAGCAGTCCGAGATGACATCCCTGGAGATGAGCGAGTATCTCATCCCGTTGTGGCCCATGGCGATACCGTCGCAGACCGCGGGAACACCGAATGTGAACGGCCTTCCGCCGGCCTCGATGATCCCCTCCTTGACGGCTTCCACGATCTCGTTGAGGTGGATGTGCCCGGGGACGATCTCGTTCCAGGAGTTGGCTATGCCGATGAAGGGCTTGTCGAAGTCCTCGTCGCCCAGACCGTCGGCCCTCAGGAGACTCCTCTGAGGCGCCGCGGCGGGCCCTTTCTTGACTGCGTCGCTTCTCATTGCGATCACTGGGAATCCCCATTTTCGCGTCACGTATAAACATTCGGAACGGAGACACGGAGAAGAAGGGGGATATCCCGGGGCCACCGGGATGGGGATTGATACCAAAAAATGTTGCAGGGGGCGGACCCCCTGCTTGATTTGGGGTTTATGTGCTGCGGAGCACGATCTCGATGTTCACGCCATCGGGAACCTGGATCCTCATCAGCTGCCTGAGGGCGCGCTCGTCGGCGTCCAGGTCGATGAGCCTCTTGTGGATCCTCATCTCCCAGTGGTCGACGGTCTCGCTTCCCTCTCCATCGGGACTCTTCCTGCAAGCCACCTTGAGTTTCTTGGTGGGCAGGGGAACGGGTCCACGGATGTCGACGCCAGTCCTCTGGGAGATCCCTTTGATCTGGCTGCAGACTCCGTCGACCTTTGCAGGGTCGGTACCGCTGAGAGAGATCCTTGCGCGCTGCGACATCTCAATCACTGAGGATTCAAGCCTTCTCCACGGAGATGCACATTCCGGCGGCGACGGTCTGACCCATGTCGCGGATAGCGAACCTTCCGAGAGGCGGGAACTCTTTGGCAGTCTCGATGACCATGGGCTTGGTCGGCTCCAGCTTGACGACGGCGATGTCACCGGTCTTCAGGAAGTCGGGGTGCTCAGCCTTGGTCTGGCCGGTCTTGGGGTCGATGGACTTGACCAGCTCCACGAACCTGCACGCGGTCTGCGTGGTGTGGCAGTGGAAGACCGGGGTGTATCCGACGGTGATGACGGACGGGTGGTTCAGCACGACGATCTGAGCGGTGAAGGTCTTGGCGACGGAGGGCGGGTTGTCGACGGGTCCGGCGACGTCTCCCCTCTTGATGTCGTTCTTTGCAACACCGCGGACGTTGAATCCGACGTTGTCTCCGGGCAGAGCCTGGGGCAGCTGCTCGTGGTGCATCTCGATGGACTTGACCTCTCCGGGGACGTGGGACGGCTCGAACATGACCTTCATGTTGGGCTTGAGGACACCGGTCTCGACACGTCCGACGGGGACGGTTCCGATACCGGTGATGGTGTAGACGTCCTGGACGGGCAGCCTGAGGGGCTTCTCGGTGTGCTTCTCGGGGACCTTGAGGGCGTCGAGAGCCTGGATGAGGGTGGGTCCCTTGTACCAGCCCATCTCGGCGGACGGGGTCTTGACGTTGTCGCCGTTGTAGGCGGACACGGGGATGAAGGGAACCTCGTCGGTCTTGATACCGACCATCTTCATCAGCTTGATCATAGCCTCTTTGGCCTCGTTGTACTTGGCCTCGTCGTACTTGACGGCGTCCATCTTGTTGATGGCGACGATGATCTGCTTGACACCGAGGGTGGTGGCCAGGAAGACGTGCTCCTTGGTCTGGGCCTGGGGTCCCTCGATGGCAGAGCAGGTGATGATGGCTGCGTCGGCCTGGGAGGTTCCGGTGATCATGTTCTTGACGAAGTCGCGGTGTCCGGGGGCGTCGATGACGGTGAAGTAGTACTTGTCGGTGTAGAACTTCTTGTGGGCGACATCGATGGTGACTCCCCTCTCCCTCTCCTCCTTGAGGCCATCCATGACCCAGGCGAAGTAGAAGGATCCCTTTCCTTTCTCCTCGGCCTCCTTCTTGTATTTCTCGACAAGGTGGGGGTCGATAGCGCCGGTCTCCAGCAGGATCCTTCCGGTGAGGGTGGACTTGCCGTGGTCGACGTGGCCGATGATGACCAGATTCATGTGCTCTTTCTCTGCCATTTCATTTCCTCCGTTGTTGGAACGCTAATTTTTTGGATAAAGAGGTTTTGTATATAAGGTTTGCAGGCCTCAGAGACCAGCGTAGTACTTGTCGTCGTAAGGCTCGGGGTTCAGTCCCTTCCTGGTCCTGATGTCCGTCACGATCTTCTTCTGAAGCTCGGGCGGGACCTGGTGGAACCCGGCGTTCTCGATGGACCAGATGGCGCGTCCCTGAGTGGATCCGCGGACATCGGACGAGAATCCGAACATGTCGGCGACGGGCACCTCGGCGGTGACGGTGGAGTCGGCTCCATCCTGTCCCATCTCGAGGATGGTACCGCGGCGCTGGTTGATCAGGTTGACAGCCCCTCCCATGTAGTCGGGCGGGACGCTGATGAAGAGCTTCTGCATGGGCTCGAGCAGGATCCTGCCGGCCTGGCACATGGCTCCGTAGATACCGTCCCTGACGGCGGGGATGATCTGGGCGGGTCCCCTGTGGATGGTATCCTCGTGCAGCTTGGCGTCCATCAGGCAGACCTTGACACCGGCGATCTTCTCACCGGCGAGGGGTCCCCTCATCATGGCCTCCTCGAAGGACTGCTTCACGAGCTCCATGGTCTCGTGCAGGTACTGGATACCCTTGGTGCAGTCGATCAGGACGTTGTTGTTCTTGAACGCGACGACGCCCTTGGCCTCGATGTCGCTCATTCCCAGGTCCTTCAGCTGCTTGGCCAGGGCCTTGGGGTCCTTGATCTTGGCGTCCACATCGATCTCGCTCTTGCGGATGGCCTCCTTGACGGAGTCCTCCAGCGGGCTGACGATGAAGTAGAACTTGTTGTGCTTGTTGGGCGACTTACCCTCGAACTCGGAGGGGTTGGATCCCTTGACGGACTCCTGGTACACCACGATGGGCGGGGAGGAGATGATGTCGACTCCCTGCTCGTTGATGATCCTGTACTCGGTGATCTCCAGGTGGAGCTCTCCCATACCGGACATCAGGTGCTCGCCGGTCTCGTTGTTGATCTCGATGTTCAGCGAGGGGTCGGCCTTGGCGATGATCCTCAGGACCTCGACCAGCTTGGGCAGGTCGGCCATGTTCTTGGCCTCGATGGCCTTGGTGATGACGGGCTCGGAGTAGTGGGCCATCCTCTCGAAGGGCTCCATGTCCTTGACGGAGGACACGGTGCTTCCCGCGATGGCGTCCTTGAGTCCGGTGAGGGCCACGATGTTCCCGGCCTTACACTCCTCGATGGGGGTCCTGTCGGCTCCGACCATCAGGGCGACGGTCTGGACCCTCTGGGGAGCGGAGTTGCCCGCGATGTAGAGGGTCATTCCCTTCTTGACGGTACCGGAGAACAGCCTTCCGATGGCGATCTCTCCGGCCTGCTTGTCCATGATGATCTTGGTGACCATCATGGCGACCTCTCCGTTGGGGTCGCAGTTCAGCATGTGCTTCCCGATCTCGGAGTTGAGGTCTCCCTTCCAGATGGTGGGGATACGGACCTTCTGCGAGTCGACGGGGTTCGGGATGTGGTTGATGGCCATCTCCAGAACGACGTCCGCGATGGGGATGATCTTGGCCAGCTTCTCCTGTCCGCCCTCCTCGGCGCAGAGCTTGAAGACGGTGTTCAGGTTGAACGGCTTGTCCTTGATGTCGTCCGCGATCTCGGGAGCGATCTCGAGGGCCCTCTTGGTGACCTCGGGCCTCTGGAGGTACGGGATGGAGACCGCCCAGTTGTTGAAGGCGGATCCCAGCGCGACGGTACCGTCCTGAAGGCTGACCTGCCACTGCTTGTTCAGCGGGGCGGGGAGGGCGTCCGCGATCTTCTGGTTGAACTGGGTGATGATCTTGGAGAACTTCTCGATCATCATCTGGGGCGTGAGCTGCTGCTCGACGATGGCCCTGTCGACCTTGTTGATGAAGAGCATCGGCTTGACGCGCTCCTTCATGGCCTGCCTGATGACGGTCTCGGTCTGGGGCATGATACCCTCGACGGCGCAGCACAGGATGTACACACCGTCCAGAGCCCTCATGGCCCTGGTGACGTCTCCTCCGAAGTCGACGTGACCGGGGGTGTCGATGAGGTTGACCAGGTAGTGGTCGACCTCCTTGCTCTTGGGGTCCTTGTAAGGAACGACCATCGCCGCGGATGCGGCGTTGATGGTGATACCCCTGGCGGCCTCCTGCTCGTCGTAGTCCAGCAGGCGCTGCTCTCCGGCGGTCTCGGAGGACATCATTCCGGCACCTGCGATCAGGTTGTCGGAGAAGGTGGTCTTCCCGTGGTCGATATGCGCAGCGGTTCCCAGGTTCCTGATGTGGGTCTGATCCTTCATCAGCTCCACTGCTTTCTTCGCGTTGTCTTCTTTGCGTCCCATGTTCACAACCTTCGGTTAGATCATCTGGCCGACTGCGCGACCCTCTCCATCTCCTCTTTCTTCGCTACCGAGAACGAGGTGATGTCTCCTTTGGCTGCGAGCATGAGCTCGTCCGCGAGGCACTCGTAGATGGGCTTCTTGTTCTTCTGGGACGCGGCGACGACCCCGACGCTCAGGTTGCGGAGGGCGATGTCGAGCCTCCTCTGGGGGGCGACATCGACCGCCTTGGGGACGGAGATTCCACCGAACTGGAGCCTGGTGACCTCCTCCCTGGGAGCGGCGTTCTCCAGGCACTCGACGAGGACCTGGACGGGGTTCTTCTTGGTCTTGGCCGCGACGATGTCGAAGGCCTGGGACACGGTCTTGTACGCCTTCATCTTCTTTCCGGTGTACTTCTCGGTCCTCATGATGTTGTTGATCAGCCTCTCGACGATGCTGAGCCTGGACTTGCCGAACCACCTGTTGGCGTGCTTTCCGCCGGAGTGGGGCACGTTGGTGGGGGTAAGATCGATGTATTTGGCGAGGCCTCCGTCGTTAACGATCACGTCGGACGTGTCGTATTTTCCGAAGATGAGGGCCTTCTGTGCCACGAGTTCGTCTGCCATTGTAATCATCTCACGGGCTTGTCCGTCTTACCCTTGACCATCATGTCGAGGGAGACGTTGTTGACCTTGATAACCTTGTAACGGACCCCGGGGATATCTCCGTAGGACCTTCCCATCCTTCCGCCGATACCCTCGACCATGACCTCATCGTGCTCGTCGATGAAGTTGATGGCTCCGTCTCCGACCGCGAAAGCGGTGATCTGACGGCCGTTCTTGATCAGCTGGACCTTCACGCACTTCCTGATCGCGGAGTTGGGCTGCTTGGCCTCGATTCCGACCTTCTCCAGGACGATGCCGCGGGCCTGGGCCGATCCCTCCAGCGGATCGGACTTCTCCCTCAGCTTGAGAACCCTCTTCTTGTAGCCCCTGTCCAGCCAGCGGAATTTCTGGCGGTCAGTCTTCATTTTCCTTGCGGT
>CAVDQR010000067.1:0-7494 GCA_963611065.1 Bacteroides ovatus | reverse complement strand
CGATGAGTCGGGGGCTAGGAGATTAAAAATACATCAATGTCTTTGGAGCAATCGTATGGATGATTCCGAAGGACAGAAGGCCGTCTTTTTCGGACAGGGCGGCAGGATGTTCGTCATCGAATCGGATGAGGCCCTCGGGGAGATGGTGGATGTCGGTCTCCGTGACGCCGAGGCCGGGAGGGGAATGCCCGCCCACGAAGCCATCGACATGATCCGGAAGAGGAACAACCCCTCCATGCAGAACGATGGAACGCGACGCGACCGTTATCATCACGAAGGCGCATGAGCGGTCATGACCGTCATAGACATGCCCGAAGGCCCCGTCGAGGCCCTCCCGGGCGTATCGATCGAGGATGCGGTCCGCGATGCCGGATACACCCCCGATTCGTTCATATTCCTGATCGGCGGAAGGCCGGTCCCCATGGATTCGGTGCCACCCGAGGGCTCCAATGTGACAGCCCTCAGGGTGGCCTCCGGCGGATGATCATCCCTTCGCGATCTCGATCAGCCCGTCGAAGTCGAATCCCGCCTCTATCGCTGCATCCAGCAGGGCGTCCACGTTGGCCATGAACGCCTGGCGCGGGTCGCTTCCGCTCAGCTTCCCCTCGGATTTCGAGAGCGAATCCTCCTCGGGGAACCTCAGCGGAAGGTACGGGAGCACCCCCAGGCACTTCATGCCGGTGAGGCCCTCGACCTTCTCGATCCCCTCCTTCAGGATGGACGGCTCCCCTCTGAACCTGTTGATTATGAATCCCTTCATCAGGGGCCTGACGTCGTCGGGGATGAGCCTCCAGGTGCCGTATATCGCCGCGAAGACGCCTCCCCTCTCGATGTCCCCCACGAGGATCGTGGGGACATCGGCGGAGCGCATCAGCCCGGTGTTGGCGAGGTCCCTCTCCATCAGATTCAGTTCCGCGGGGGATCCCGACCCCTCGCAGACGACGAACCCGTGCTCCGAGGACAGCCTCCCGAGGGCCTCCCTGATCTCCGCAACCGCTTTCCCGCGGTCGTAGTCCTCTCCCCTGCGCATGTCCGCCACCGGCTTCCCGCCCACGATGAGCTGTATCGTCCCGCCCCCGCTCGGTTTGAGCAGCACGGGGTTCATGTCCGTCTCCGGCTCCAATCCGCATGCCCAGGCCTGGAAAGCCTGTCCGATGCCGATCTCCCCGCCGTCCTTGGTGGCGTAGGAGTTCAGCGAGAGATTCGAGGCTTTGAAAGGAACGGGATCCAGCCCCTTCCTGGCCAGATACCTGCATATCATGGCGCAGCAGACGGTCTTCCCGGCGTCGGAAGAAGTCCCCAATATCAGCGCCTTCATTCCCTCACCCCCAGGATGGACATCAGCGCTTCCATGTCGAGATTCTCCTCGAACACGTCGGCGAGCTTCTCTATGTTCTCCTCCAGGACCTCGTCGTAATCCCTGGAATCGGTGGAATCGAACGTCCTGTCCCCGTGCTTCACGTGGGAGAGGAAGAACGACCTGAACGGCTTCCTGTCGAATATCCCGTGGAGGTACGTCCCGTACAGCATCTCGTCCTCGCGGATCGCGCCGTCGTTCACGGGACCCTTGTCGAAGTTGTTCTCTATCTCGAACAGCGGCGTTTCGTGAACATCGGACATGCCCATGTGCAGCTCGTACCCGGTGATCTCCCCGCCGTCCCCGGCCAGGAGCCTCCCGGTGCTGTTGACCACGCGCTTCTTGTACTCGCCGAAGCGGGTCGTCATGTCGAAGAACCCCAGGCCGGGTACGGTGCGCGGAATCCCGCCCTCCATCCCCTCCGGGTCCTCCAGTGCCGATCCCATCATCTGGTACCCTCCGCAGATCCCGGCGATCGGGACCTTCCCGCGGAGCGACCTCACGCGGTCGGCTATCCCCGTCTCCTCCATCCAGAGCATGTCCATGACGGTGTTCTTCGTTCCCGGCAATACGACGGCGTCCACGCCGTCGAGGTCCGACGCCTTCTCGGCGAACACGACGGAAACGTCTTCCAGGAACAGCGGGTCCAGGTCGGTGAAGTTCGCGATCCTGGGATACTTGACCACCCCGATGACGCACTTCCCGTCGCCCATCCTCCTGGTGCCCCTGAGGGCCTCGGAATCCTCCGAGGGGAGCACCACGTCGGCATGGGGTATCACGCCTATGACCGGCACCTTGCAGTACTTCTCGAACTCCGGTATCCCGGCCCTGAACCTGCCGAGGTCGCCGCGCACGTTGTTGAACACTATGCCCTTGATCCTCTGCCGGTCCGGCTCGGGTATCAGCTCCACCGTCCCGAGGGCGTAGGCGAAGGCGCCTCCCCATTCCACGTTGACCACCAGGATGACATCCGCATCCGCCACGACGGCCGCGCCCATGTTCGCGATGTCCCTGTCGTAGATGTTGATCTCCGCGGGGGAGCCGGCCCCCTCCATTATCACGAAGTCGTAGCGCTTCTTCAGGAAGTCCACGTTCTCCTTCACGATGGTCCTGCCCGGTCCGGGCACGAACTCCCCGTAGTAGGACTCCACGTCGTAGTCCGCGTACGGCTTCCCGCAGACGATGACCTGGGACACGGTGTCCTTCTTCGGCTTCAGGAGGATCGGGTTCATGTGGCTGTCCGGGTTCTTCAGGCAGGCGGCCTTCGCCTGCACGGTCTGCGCCATGGCGATCTCGGTTCCCATGCGGGTGGCCTTGGCGTTCAGGCTCATGTTCTGGCTCTTGAACGGCGCCACCAGGTACCCCTTCCTCTGGAGTATGCGGCAGATCGCCGCGACCGTGATGGATTTCCCGGCGTCAGACGTCGCGCCGACCACCATCATCGCCCTGCCCTCGCGGTAGAACCTCTTCTTCACCTCGGCGAATATGTTCCTGAACCTGGGGTCCCCCGCGGATTCGATACCGAGGCGGCCGACCTGGTCCATGATGAATTTGCACACATCCTTCCTGTGTATCAGGAGGCAGTCGGAGCAGGCCCAGATCTCGTTCCCGCGCTTCCCGGTCAGCATGTTGCCGAGGTCGGGGTCGTTGCAGGGGTAGAAGGGGCAGTAGCAGAACGTGCAGTCCTGGCCTTTGAAATGGCACGGGTGGTACTCGCAGGAGAGGTCGCTGCCTATCCAGCCGCGGGCCAGCTCCTCGTCCACCTTCTTCTTGATGCAGTCCATGGGTAACGCCCGAAAAGCGCCTTCGCGGGATATATCCTTGTGCGGGCGGGGGTGCCGGTTGGAGCGGTGGGGCGGAGGGAACTGCCCGTTCCACGATATGTTGATGGAAGGGGGTTTTTCGGCATTTTCGGCGACCTCCCCCCGCGATGCTTTAAGTATAGGACTACGCTCCTAAAAGCATGGGACCAAACTTCACTTTCGTCCATTGCGCCGACCTCCATCTCGGCGCCAGGTTCAAGGGCATGTCCGACACCGATCCCAAGGAGGCGGAGAGGATGACCCGCACCGTGTTCGAGTCGTTCTCGAGGATCGTCGACCTGGCTCTGAGCGAGAAGGCGGATGCGATGTTCATCGCCGGGGACGCCTTCGACGAGGAGACCATCACGCCCAGGACCAGGATGTTCCTCGCCGACGAGCTGAAGCGCGTCGGGATCCCGGTGTTCATGGTCCGCGGGAACCACGATCCTGTCACGAACTGGGAGGAGAGCATACCGTTCCCTCCGAACGTCCACGTGTTCGGGACGGAGCCCGAGACCGTGGGGATCCCGGGAGTGGAAGGGGCGGAGGTCGTGGGAGCGAGCTTCGAGCACTGGGCCGAGCCCAGGAACCTGCCGTCGATGCTCCGCGGGACCCCGGGAAAATTCACCGTCGCCTGCGTCCACTGCGATGTCGGTGGCACATCGAAGGATTACAGGTACTCGCCGTGCACCCTGTCGGACCTGTCGGGACGCGGCGTGGACTACTGGGCGCTGGGTCACATACACAAGCGCGCGGTCCTCTCCCAGGACCCGTGGGCCGTCTATCCGGGCAACATCCAGGGCAGGAGCTTCAAGGAGACCGGCGAGAAGGGAGCGTACGTGGTCAGAGTGGTCGACGGCGTCGTCCGCGAGGCCGAGTTCGTGCCAACCCAGGGCCGGATATGGTACGACGAGACCGTGGACATCACCGGGAAGGCCATGAACGATGTAATCGGGGAGCTGTCGGAGAGGATATCCCCCGGCTCCATAGCCAGGCTGACGTTCGTCGGCCGCGGGGAGCTGGATTCGATGCTCCGCAGGGAGTCCGCCGACCTGGCGAAGCTGCTGTCGTCCCGTCTGTGCTGCAGGATATCCGGCATCGAGGTCCGCTCGACGCCGGACGTCGACATAGATGCCAGGCGCGGTTCCGGCGACATGGTCGGACTGCTCATCTCCGCCGGCGATTCTTTGAAGGACTCCGGGAAGGAGGGCATACTCCAGGCTGTGGCCGCGAACCCCAGGGCCATGCTGGACCTCGACATCCTGCGGGCGCTGTCCGAGGATGAGCTGAAGGACCTGGTGGACGAGGCGCTCAAGACCGTCATCTCCAGGATGGGGGTGAAGGGATGAAGATACGGAGGATCAGGATACGCTCCTTCGGGGGCATCAGGGACCGCGACTACCCTGCCGGCGAGTGCATGACCGTGTTCTACGGCCCCAACGAGAGCGGGAAGACCTCCACCATGGAGTTCATCCGCGACACCCTCTCCCCGGACAACAAGAGGAACAAGTACCCCGCCAGGGGGAGGACCGACGAGGGCACCCTGGAATACGAGGAGGATGGGGCCGAGAGATCCGTCTCCTTGAAGGGGAGGACCGTCTCCGGGACCCCGCCCGAGTGCATGAAGGGGATGGATCCCGAGCTGTACAGGAACATCTTCTCGCTGAACGCCGAGACCCTGGACAAGACCGACGCGTTGACCAAGGGGGACGTCAAGACCAAGTTCCTGACCGTGCCCGGCGCCGACGGCATGCCCGAGGTGCTGAAGTGGGTCGACTCCGAGGTCAAGGAGGCCTACGGGGTCAGGTCGAACTCCGATTCCGAGCTGAACGGCCTGAACGTGAAGCTGGACAGGTCGCGGGCCGCCATCAGCGACATGAAGTCCAAGGCGTCCGAGTACGGCGCCCTGGCGGAGAAGAGGGACTCCCTGATCGGGAAGAAGAACGGGCTGATCGAGGCCGGCGCCGCCGATGCGGAGGTCAGGTCCGTATACGAGAACTATCAGAGCAACAAGGGCAACTACGAGAGGCTCGCCGGGAAGAGGGAGGAGCTCCGGAACCTCGGCGAGTTCAGAGCGGTATCGGAGGAGGACATCGGCAGGAGGGCCGAGCTGACGGCCGCCCTGGAGACGGCCCGCGCCGAGAAGCAGGGGCTGGAGGACGAGAAGGCGGCGGCCAGGATGCGCCTCGGAGGGGCCGATCCCCGCGTGGTGGAATCCCTGTCGCAGGACATCGGCCTCATGCCCGGGAGGCTGTCGGCGTACCGCGAGGACGTCGAGAAGCTGTCCTCCATGCGCAGGGAGCTCGCACCCGTCAGGCAGGAGAGGAAGGGATCGAAGACGGGGGCCGTCATCGGGCTGCTGGTCGTCATCGCGGGCATCGTGCTGGGGATCGCGGTCCATCCGGCCGCGTTCGTCCTGTCCGCGGCGGGCGTCGTCATGGCGGCGTTCGCTCTGAAGGGTGGAAAGAACGTCCCGGCCGAACAGCCTCGGGACGACGGCCGCAGGGCCGAGCTGGAGGGGAAGGTGACGGGTTTCGAGAACGACCTGCGCACGATCTGCGCCGATCTCGACGTCCAATCCCGGAATCCGGAATCCGCGGTGCGCGAACTGACCGGGCTGGTCGAAGCTGCAGCTTCGCTGAAGGCCGTCGAGCAGAAGCTCATGGCCTCCAGGGCCAGGTCCGCCGAGGCGGAGAGCAGGCTGATGTCCTTCTACCAGCCGTACGCCGGTGCGGAGGGGTTCGAGGCCGCGAGGGCCAAGACCCTCAGGAGGACGGTCCTGGACAGGGACATAGCATCGCTGGAGGAGGCCATCCGCAGCTCCGGGCTGGACCCGCAGTCCCCCGAGTGCCCGGTGCACTGGGAGGCTTCGGGCAACGACGCCGCCCTCGCCGAGATAGGGAGGGAGATCGGGGAGACCGAGTCGAAGATGAGGGCCATCCTGTCCATGGAGGACCTGGAGGCCGAGATGGACAGGCTCTCCGGGCTCAAGGCCGCGAAGGAGGAGATCATGCGCCGCGGGGCCGTGGCGATGATCGCCCAGAGGCTCATCACCGACGCATGCAACGAGGCCTACGGCACCATCAGCCCCGGCGTCATCACGTCGGCGGACAAGTTCCTCAGGTACATGACCGAGGGGAAGTACTCGATGAGCATCGACCCCGCATCCGGGGACATAGCGCTGAGGACGGACGGCGAGACGAAGGAGATGTCCAAGTGGAGCTCCGGGCTCAGGGCGCAGGCCCTCCTGTCCATCAAGCTGGCGATAGCCAAGGAGATGGGCGGGGAGAAGGTGCCGGTGATCCTCGACGACGTGCTCCTGCCGTTCGATTCCGAGCGCAAGGCCGGGGCGATAAGGGCATTGGCCGAGGCGTCCTACGAGATGCAGATCCTGCTCTTCACCTGCGACGCGGAGACGGCGGAGCTGTCCGCCGGAACGGATTGGGTGAGTGTCATCGAAATGTGAGAAAAGACATAGAAATCAATCGAGAGATACGATTGCAATACTGATAAATAGTATTATAGATTATTTCCTACATATTAGGAGATAGACTAAATGGATGACTGCGAAGAAGAAAATCAATCTGTTCAAGCAATCTATCCTCTCGATTCCCTGCTTAAGGAGCGCCGCGTCCCCGTGCTGTTCGTCGGAGCAGGAATCTCTCGTAGATACTACGGACTCTGCTCCTGGAACGAACTGCTGGAGCAGGTCGCATACACGATAGGGCTTGAAAGGTTCCAACTCAACGGGCTCAGGCAGGCCATTGCTGTGAAGAACCCCGAGTCCAAAGTGAATCCTCTCCTCGCATCGAAACTCAGGGAGTTGATGATACAGGGGATATCAACCGGTTCTCTGAACCGTTTATCGTTTCCAGAGGTCTCCGATGATGAATGGAAGCAGATGGAGGAGAAAGATCCTTTCAAAGTATTCGTCAGTTGTCTTATTAGGAGGACCGAGCCGGTTCTCACCGATGACATGCGCGCGGAGCTGGATTCCTTCAGGAAGCTGTCCGAGAAGATTCCGGCGGTGATCACCACGAACTACGACGATTTCCTCGAGAAGGAAATCTTCAAGGATTTCGCGATTATCGATTCCCCGGACGATTTCTACTTCTCGGATTCCGTAGGATATGGGGAGATTATGAAGATCCACGGGACGGTGGACCGTCCCGAATCGCTCATAATAACGTACGAGGACTATCAGAAGCTGTCCGAGGAGTACAATGTCATCATCTCCCGTATTTCCGGGATCATGTGCAACAGTCCGATCATATTCATCGGCGTGTTTTTAGACCAGCGTGTTGGTGAACCATAGTCACATGATTCAGGAACACG
>CAVDQR010000066.1:0-7590 GCA_963611065.1 Bacteroides ovatus | reverse complement strand
CCGTTCACTACCATTATCTATACGTCGGTCGTTGAACACCCATGGACCGCGACCGCCGCATTCTCGCACTGGCCGTCATCGTATCGGCGATAGCCCTGGTCGCGCCGTTCCTTTCAGGCGACGTCTCGGGAGACGACCCCCAGCCGGATCCGGAGCCCGCCACCGAGGTGACCGCGTACGGTTACGTCCTGAACATCTCGAACGCCGCCAACATCCCGCTGGCGGGCGTCAGCGTGAAACTCCTGAGCACGTCCTACGAGCTGATCGGCACAACGGTCACGGACGAGAACGGAAGATTCGAGTTCACCTTCGAGAAGGACGCGGGGAAGTACCTAACGTTCACCCTGCAGGGATACACGGTCAGATCCCTCCCGGAGCACCTGAACCTCTCGGACGACGACCTCATATCCTTCGATCTCGCGGACGACCTCCTGGACGACGACGGCAAATACGCGTTCTCCAGATCCGGCGACACCACCCACGTGGTGGGGATGAGCATCACGAGCAGTCTGCTCTTCGGGACGGTCATGGGGACAAACGGCGGGAATCCGTTCTCCGTGGAGGGAGCGAGGGTCATCGCGGTATCCTCGACCGGCCAGACGTATTCCGCTTGGACCAACTCCGAGGGGTACTTCGAGATCGACGTGCTCTACGGGAGCTACAGCGTCTACGTCCAGTGCAACGGATTCAAGACGTCCGACACGGTGACCGCGAACACCGACGGGACCAGCATCGTCGTCGTCCTCGTGGAGAACGATTTCGGCATCGGGATCCTCGGAGGCCTGGATGCCCCTCACGCGCTGATGGTCATCGGACTCATCGTCATCGGGGTCATCCTTCTGTTCTCGATGCTCGCGATCCACATATCCAAGCGCCCCGAGTCGGAGATCGTCATCATCAACGACGTCGAGGCGCTCGAAGGGGAAGAGGAAGAGAAGATCATCCATCCCTGACCAGGGACTTCCTGACGTTCTCGTAGAGGCTGTTGCCCTCGGCGTCCATCGCCACTATCAAAGGACCGAGCCTCTCGGCGTTGAAGCTCCACAGGGCCTCCGCCATCCCGAGGTCGAGCCATTCGACGCCGGTGCACTTGCCGAGACCTTCGGCCAGCGAGACGGCGGCACCGCCGGTCGCCGCGAGATAGACGCATCCGCATTCGCGCATGGCCTCCGCGGTCTCCGGGGACATCCCGCCCTTCCCGATTATCGCCCTGATGCCGAACGTGCGGATCATCTCGGGCTCGAGCTTGTTCATGCGCGCGGATGTTGTCGGTCCTGCGGCCACGACGGTCCATTCGCCGTCGACCTGCTTCATGATCGGTCCGCAGTGGTACAGGACGCATCCGTCCAGGACCGACGGGGTCTCCTCCCCCTTCCCGGACAATTCGAGAGCGCGGATGTGCGCCTCGTCCCTGCCGGTCACGATGGGTCCGGACACGAACACCGTATCCCCGAGCTTGAGCGACCTGACGGCCGCGTCGTTGAGGGGTGCGTGGAGGACGGTCACAGCATCGCCCCCTGAGCGTACTCGATGTCTTCCGCGGTGATCTTGGCGGATGCGCGGCGGGTTGCCCAGCATCCGATGTTGACCGCTACCGGAAGGCTCGCGGTGTGGCAGTTGGCCTTCTTTATCCTGACCCCCAGACAGGTGGTCGATCCGCCAAGGCCCATGGGCCCGAGACCGGACGCGTTGAGCCTGACGAACAGCCTCTCCTCCATCTCCTTGAGGACGGGGTCGGGGTTCTCTGCATCCAGAGGGATCGCCAGGGCCTCCTTCGCCATCTCGGCGCAGGTGTCGGACATCCCGCCGATTCCTACTCCCACGATGGTCGGGGGGCAGGGACGCCCGCCGGCATCCAGGACCGCATCGACGATGAAATCCTCCACCCCTTTGATCCCGTCCGCGGGGTTGAGCATCCCGAGGCGGGTCATGTTCTCGGATCCGGCGCCCTTGGGGAGCACCGTGATCTCCGTGTAATCCACATCCATGGGGATGTAGTGGATGATCGGCATGCCGGATCCAAGGTTCCTGCCGTCGTTCTCCCTCGTGAGGGGGTCGACGGTGTTCGGCCTCAGGGGGATCTCCCTGGTGGCCCTCTCCACTCCCTTGGCGATCTCGCCGGCTATGGAGGAATCGAACTTCCCGCGCACGTAGAACACGGGGACGCCGGTGTCCTGACACATCGGCTTGCCGAGGTGCTCGGCCTTCTTCAGATTGTCCATTATGGCGCCGATCTGGGTGTAGGCGACGGGGCTCGTCTCCCACATGCCGGCGGCCTCCAGGGCCCAGCCGATGTCCCCGGGAATCTTGGTGTTGGCCAGACGGAGCAGGTTGACTACGACCTGGTCCACGGGCTCGGGAAGCTTCATCATGAGGGGGACGACGTCCGTCTCCGTATTTGGGCATCGCGCCCCTACGGGCTCACGGCACGAAGTAGAGGACGTCCTCCACGGACACGACCTTGACCGTATCGCCGATCTCGGCCCCCTCCGGGACCTTCAGGTCCACGGTGGCGTAGCTGCGGGGGTCCAGGACCTGGATCTCCCTGTCGGAGCGGCTGACGACCGTCGCATCCGCGAGGTCGGTGCGCTTCTCGTACAGCTTGACGGAAGCCATGTCCGCGCGGCGGACCGACCTGTCCCTGAAATCGACCAGGTCGGTGAGTCTTCCGCCGTTCCCGTTGACGCGGGTGAGCTTGCAGTACCTCCCCTGGAACACGACGATGTCGCCGGTCCTGTAATCCGGCAGACGGACCAGATAGGTCAGGCGGTACATGTCCTGCCCGTCGGTGGTCTGCCCGACCAGCTTCGGAGCCTCCTTCGTCTCCGCGCAGTACGCCTCGGCGAGCTCCTTGGCGAGCGATTTGCCCAGTGCGATGGATGAGAGATACACGTCCACCCCTCCGGGTACCAGCTCCATCTTGGTGATGAACAGCTGCCTGTTGTGGACGGCCTGCCTGGCGACCGAGTTCTCGGTCATGGCGAGCGCCTCCTCGCGGACCGACTCGTCCAGCTTCCCGGACACGGTCCTGATCTGCAGGATGGCCTCGTAATAGCTCCCCAGCTGCCTGGAGCAGCGCTTGCAGACGGAGTTCTTGATCCTGACGACCGTGGAAGCGTCCCCTTCCGCCGCATATCCCATGACATCGCACTCCGCGTGGATGTACACGGCGAAGGCCCTGGGATCCTGCTCCTCCACGGACGTGGATATCGCGACGACCTCCGCATCCCTGACCGCGGTCAGAGCATCCGCCGCGGCATCCTGGATCGCGACCATCGGGTCCTTCTTGACCCACCTGCCGCCGAACTCGTACTCGCGGCAGTTGGTGCACACGTGGAGGTCCACGTGATGCGGGAGGGCCACCAGGGAACGTCCCGCCAGCCAGCATCCGATGCAGAGCCCGTCGATGGATTCGACGCACTCCTCGCCGCATTTGACGCAGAAATTCATAGCTGCACCGCCTGTGCGTGCTTCACCCCGTCGATCACCAGGACCGAATCGGGGGACACGAAGCCTTCGCGGATCGCCAGGTCCACCACCCCGTTCCCCACGAGGTTGATGATCGTCGCGATGCCGAGCCTCTGGATGAAAGCCTCCTCCTCGAGCACCTCGCCCTTGTAGAAGCCCTCGTGGACCGTGATCTTCATGTTCCCTTCGCGGAACGTCATGCCGAGGATGTCCTCGTCGCATGCCGCGACGATCCTCTCCTTCCCGTCAGTGTGCATCCTCACGTACATGTTCAAGCCAGCTTGTAGTAACCCGAGGGATTCTTGTAGATCTCCCCCGCCTCGTTCAACTGCTTCAGGGCCCTGGTGACATCCACTTCCGCGAGCCCCTGGCTGAGGCCGTGCTGCGTAAGCTCCTCGGCGCTCAGGCCGTCGACGCCGAACTCCCTGAATATCTGACGGACGACATCGATCTTGTTCCTGTCCTTGGAACTGATGCCCGAGGCGATCTTGTCGATGTCGAACCCGCCGTCGTCGTTCCCCGCGATCCTGCGCAGATAATCCTCGACCAGGTCCACGGCGCGGTTGGCGTCCACGTCGGTGACCACGGTGCTCAGCCTCATCTTGGCGGACGCCTCGGACAGACGGACGAACGCCTCCAGCTGCCTCGCGGTGATCGGCACGGAATTCCCGCCGTTGCCCATGTTCCTGATCCTCAGGAAGCTGTCCTCGATGATCTTCTTGGCCTCGTCGGTCATGATCGGGGTGATCCTCTTCGAGTACGCGACGTACTTCCTGAGGAACTCCTGGTCGTAGACCGGGCGGATGCTGTCCGTCATGTCCAGGATCTTCTCGGCGTCGATGCCGGGGACCTTCTCGCCCTCGTGCATCATCCTGACCTGTCCGCGCTGATGCGCGTTCAGGATGTGCTCCGTGATGGCGGTGTCCTTCTTCCTGTCGGGCTTGTCCGTCAGGACGAATATGAGATCGAAACGGGACATCAGCGCCGGAGGCAGTTCGATCTGGTCCGCGATGGGCGAATCCTCCTCGAACCTCCCGTACTTGGGGTTGGCCGCGGCGAGCATGGAGCACCTGCACTGGAGCGTGGCGGTGATACCGGCCTTGGCGACCGAGATCCTCTGCGATTCCATCGCCTCGTGGAGCGACGACCTGTCCTGATCGGTCATCTTGTCCAATTCATCGATGCAGGCCAATCCCTTGTCCGCGAGGACCAGCGCACCCGCCTCCAGGGTCCATCTCCCGTCCCCGAAGTCGTCCCTGACGGCGGCTGCGGTCAGACCCGCGGCCGACGCCGATTTGCCGGATGCGTAGATTCCGCGGGGCGCCAGGGAGCTCATGTACCTCAGGAGCTGCGACTTCGCGACTCCCGGATCCCCGATCAGGAGGATGTGCATGTCCCCCCTCATCACGGTGCCGTCGTCCATCTCCTTGTGGCATCCGCCGAACAGCTGCAGGGCGATGGCCCTCTTGACGGAATCCAGACCGTAGATCGACGGGGATATGGAGCGGACGATGTTGTCGTAGAGGTTGGGGTCCCTGGACATCTCCAGGATCTTCTTCTCGTCCTGCTCGGTGATGACGATCTCGTCGTACTCGTGCTGCTCGAACTCCACGGAGATGACGTCGAGGTAGATCTCGAAGACCGTGGACTTGTCCCTCTCGGTCTTCTCGGCCGAGCGGAGGATGCCGTTCAGCGTCACCCTGTTACCCGCCGTGACCTCCCCGGCGATGTCGTCCTCCACGTATCCCGTGATCCTCTCCGGCTGCGCGCCTCCCCTGAGCCCCTCGGGGCTCTCCTGGATCTCGATCTTCTGCGTGTCGATGTACACGGACGCCTTCTCGTCCAGGTTGAATCTGGTGGACTGCTTGTTGCAGCCGCCCTCGGGATTGCTGCACATGACCGGCTCCTTCAGCAGCATGCCGGGCTGCGCCACCCATATCTCCGCGCCGCATCTGGCGCATCTGAACAGCGCATGGGTCATCCTGGGCCTGACGGTGGTGACCTTCCTCGCGAGACCCTCGACGGCCACCAGTCTGCGCAGGTGGTCCGCCCTCAGGTTGCGGATGTCGACCTTGGCGTCGCGCGGGAGGTTGAAGATCCTCACGTTGATGGTCTCCCCCGGACGGGTGATGTTCGGGAGCATGGACATCGCGGTCTTCCTGGCGATTTCGATGCAGCGGTCCGGCTCGTCGAGGACGAACATGGCGAAATCGACGCTGACGGCGTTTATATCCGCATAATCGACCTTGACGCTCTTCTTCTGAGGGAAGTTGTCCGCGATGCAGGAGATCATTATGTGGTACTTGTCGCGGGAGAACACGTCGACCCACGCGGCCTGGATGTCCTCGTCCTGATAGTTGGATGCCATCGCTGGGCCCCCTTGGAGCGGCATTCGTCGTCGACCCACCAGACCCATCCTCCGCGGTCCATGGAGATCTGACCCTTCAGCGATCCGGCCTTCCTGTACTTCATGAAGGTCTTGGCGAGGTCGTCCGGGCATCTGTACCCGAAGGCCTGCTCCAGCCTGTCGGTGGCCTCTCTGGTGGTGACGATGTCGTCGCCGAGGGCCTTCCATATCATTCCAAGAAGGTCGTCTCCGCTCATACGCCGGAACCATGCCCGCATCCATGATAATGCTATCGAACGGAATCAATAAGGACGGGCTAAAACGCGTTTCCGGGAAAATTCGAGCGGGAAACGGGGAAGGCGACATGTGCCAGACGTTCCGAGGAAGGGCCTCGGAAGTGTTAGCCCGTCCTAACAAAAAATCCCGATTTTTAATCATTCCTAATTCGTAATCCAACGCTATTTTATACCATTTCGTCGGTCCATATCCCGAGGTTACTGCAATGGCAGCAATAGTTAACGGATCTGAGTGTGTGGCTTGCGGAGCTTGCGTCGATGTCTGCCCCGAGGGTGCGATCGTCTGTGAGGACATCGCCATCATCGACGCCGGCAAATGCGTCGACTGCGGCGCCTGCGTCGACGAGTGCCCCTCCAGCGCCATCTCGGACTGAAGGAAATCCGCCGCCTTCGGGCGGCATCAAACCCATTTTTCTTATTTTTTCAAGAATTCTCGGTGTCGGAAGGCTTCTCCCCGATCACCGAATCGATGTACTCCTGCTGGATCCGCACGACCTCGGTGCTGTCCTTCGCTTTGGAGTAGTCCTCGAGCATGTTGCCGTTGAGCCTCATGAACTCCGGGGCCCAGTTGAAACGGCCCAGGAACTCCGCGGCCTGCTCCTTCTCCCCCAGGATGTACAGGGAGGCCATGACGGCCTCCGCGCTGTTGAGCTCCATGGGACGGCCCCAGTTGATGGGATTCGACGCCAGAAGATACGGCAGAGCCCTCTCCTCGACCTTCTTGGCCCTCGGGAACCTGTCGATGTTGGACCATGTGAGGTCCATGACGACGAGCCCCTTGTGCGCGAACCTGATGTCCGCCGGCGAGAGGGCGCGGTCGGAGAAGGGCGAGAGGACGATGGAACCGTGGGGTATGGCCCCCAGGGACTTGACCTCCTTCCCGAGGCCGAACTTCATCATCCGCTTCGCGGTGCACTTCTTGGGATCGCACTGGCACTCGTCGTAGATCAGGACGGGGATCATGCGACGACCATGCTCTTGAGCGTCTCCGGGTCCGCCATGTGGACCTGGACCCACTCCTTGACCTCGTTCATGGACGCCACGTACTCGTGGAACAGCTCGAGGTCGTCGGTCGCGGTGTACTCGGAGCGCTGCCTCACCTCGGCGAGGATCTGCTTCCCCTTCCAGGGCGTCCTTCCGGACCACTCGTCGAAGGTGGGCTTGTCCATGTAGACCACGTAATCGTAGTCCTCGTCCTCCCTCAGGTAGTCCCTGTCCTTGAAATCCTTGGAGACCTGTCTGCGGATGTCCTCGCCGCTGTCGTACATCGACGAGATCATGTCGCAGTCCATGATGTCCTTCTCGGGGCCCGCGCTGTAGAGCTCGTACTTGTCCTCGAAGAGCTGCCTTGCGAAATACTCGGCCATCTGGGAGGCGAAATCGTTCTTCTGCTCGACGAAGAGCACGCGCACCTTGGGTTTGGACTCCTTCTTTCTGAACATCTAGAGGACCTGTCCGTCCCATATCCTATTCGTTATA
>CAVDQR010000065.1:424-7648 GCA_963611065.1 Bacteroides ovatus | reverse complement strand
CTATGTAGTAATGAGCGATAGCAGCTGTGATCGGAGAAGGAAGGTCGGCCTTGGAGCACCATTCGAACAACCTACATACCATGTCCCCTACACGTGACGCGTCTGGAGCTTTGTAGATCAATTTGTCACCGTCGAATACCCCTACTCCGACAGTTCTGAAACCGGGTTCTTCCACGAGACCGAACATCATCTCGTCCTGAGCCTTCAGAAAATCCTCGATCGACCAAGAGTCCAGCGATTCGATGAGGTCGTATGCCTTCAGTGCATTCCGAACTTCCACGATCTCATCGAAGGGCCCTATCACTTTCTGATCGTTTATGATGTCTGCAACCTCATAGGCCTCCAATCCATTGCCCTCAATGGCCAATGACGAATTGATGGAATGGATAAGGGATGCTTTTCTCAGAACGACCGCCGATTTCTTCCCTTCGAGGATTCTGCATCCTTCTTTTGAAGCGTCTAAAGCGGTGATGAGCCTGAAAATATCCGCATCGATGCTGAATGTTGGAATGTCTCCAAGCTCCATATGCAATAATCCTGGATTATAATATTAAAATATTTCTTATCATGTGCACATGCTTGTACACATGCTTGTGCACCCATAGACGTGCACAAGATGATTCGAGAAATTTGGAATGGGGAGGCCGAAGCCTCCCCTGTTTTGATCAGTTCCTGGAGATCGTGTCGTACACGGATCCGTCCGAGTTCCTGATGACCGCGGTGATCGGCATCTGGCCGGGCAGAGCATGGGTAGCGCAGGAGTTGCAGGGGTCGTAAGCCCTGAACGCCATCTCGACCATGTTCAGCAGACCGGGGGAGACCTCGAAGTTGTGGATCAGACCCTTGGCGGCCTTGGCGACGTCCATGCAGATGGGACCGTTGTTGTTGGTCGTTCCGACGACCAGGTTGCAGGCGGTCACGATTCCGTTCTCGTCGCAGGTGTAGTCGTGGGTCAGGGTTCCCCTCGGAGCCTCGACGCAACCGACTCCCCTTCCGCCGGGGACCAGGTCGTGCTGCTTGATGTCGCCGTTGAGGATGTCGGGGTTCTGGACGTCCTCGAGGCACTTCTCGGCGCAGCAGATCATCTCGATGATCCTTGCCCAGTGCGTGCACAGGGTGAACTGGCAGGGTCCGTCGACGCCGGCGTCCTTCAGGATGCCGCGGTACTCCTCGAGCGCCTCCTGGGCGACCGGGGTGGGCATGGCCTTGCACACGTTCAGCCTGGACAGCGGGGAGGCCCTGTAGAGACCGGAGTCCGGTCCGTCGACGAGCCCCTTGTATCCGGGGTTCTTCAGGTACGGGAACTTCTCGTAGGACCAGGGCTCGGAAGCCTCGGCGATGTGGTCGAGGTAGTCGTACGGGTCGTACTTCTCCTTCTCGGCACCCTTCTGGTCGACGACCTTGACCTTTCCGTCGTGGATCTCGAACTGGTCCTTGTCGTTGACGAGTCCCATGTGGTAGGTCTCGTGGTAGTACAGGTCCTTGTTGAGGACGATGTCCATGTACTCCTTGTTCTCGAGGACCACGCTCTTGAACACCTCGAGGGACTTCTTGGCGAATGCCACCATGTCCTCCGCGTATCCGATCATGGTCTGCTGCTCCTCCTTGGAGACTCCCTTGGAGACTCCTCCGGGAACACCGATGAGGGGGTGGGTGGGCTTTCCGCCCAGGATGGCCTGGATGGACTGAGCCTCCCTGCGGGTCTTGATAACGGCGCCTCCGAGCTCGAGACCGACGTGTCCGACGACACCGAGGACGTTCCTCTCCGCGGCGGGGGCCGCGGGTCCGCACACGAAGTCCGGGGCAGCCAGGGCGTAGAAGTGCGCGATGTGGCTGTGGACGAAGTGGGCGTTGTAGAACGCATCCCTGATGAGGTAGGCGGTCGGGGTGGGCTTGGCGTTGTAGCATCCGTCGATGGCCTTGGTCGCCGCCATGTGGTGCGCGCCGGGGCACACACCGCAGAGCCTGGCGGTGATCTGGTTGAGTTCGGTGACCCTCCTGCCGATGCAGAACCTCTCGAACCCTCTGAGCTCGGGGATCTGCCAGTAGGCGTTCTCGACGTCTCCCTTGTCATCCAGGAAGATCTCGATCTTCCCGTGTCCCTCGAGACGCGTGATGGGGTCGACGGTCACGCGCTTGGTCGTGACTTTCGTCTTCTCGTCCCAAATAGTAGGTCCGGTCATTTCAGTTACCTCCCTTGTTCTCGACGACGGCCCTCTTGATCAGAGACTTCCCGAGCGTGTACGCGTAGAAGTATCCGAGCGGGTCCTTGATCGTGCTCATGATCTCGATGATCTTGTCCTCTCCGCAGATCGGGTCCTCATCCAGGATGGGGAACAGCGATGCGACGGCGGTGAAGATGGAAGCTCCCTGCTCCTGCACATCCGGGGACGCTCCGTAGCATCCGCGGCAGGGCTGTCCGACCCTGGTGCACCTTGCGCCGCATCCGCCCATGGTGGCGGGTCCGAGGCACAGGATTCCCTGCTCCATCAGGCACGCGGTGGGATCGACGTCCACCTGGTAGGGCTCCTTGATCTCGGTGATCCTGGCGCCGGTCTTCTGCCTGGGGCACTCCTCGCACAGGGTCTTCGTGGTGACTCCCACGACGGCTCCCTTGGGCGGGAGGGGGACTCCGTTGTACACGAAGTCGGCGACGGCCTTCAGCAGCTGGCTGATGGACTCGGGGAGAGGCGGGCATCCGGGGATGGTGTAGTCGACGTCGACGACCTGGTCGAGGGTCTTGACGGTGTCGTACAGCACGGGGAGCGTGAGCTCTCCCTCGGGCACCTGGGTCTTCTCCTGGGGCATCTGCGGGGCATCCTTGTGGTACTCGCCCTGGAAGTTCGCCGAGGTGGGCGTCTTCGTGTAGACGTAGTCGAGGATGTCCTTGGCTCCGCCGGGCACGAGGTTGGCCAGAGCGGGGCTGCCTCCGAAGGCGGCGCAGCTTCCGTAGGCGACGAGGATCTTGGACTTCTGCCTGAGCAGCTTGGCCATGTGCTCGTTCTCGGTGTTCCTGACGGCTCCGTTGATGAGGGTGACGGTGATCTCGCCGTCCTCCATGGCCTCGATGTCCTTCTCTTTTCCGTCGGCGGCGACGGGCCACATGACGATGTCGGCCATGTCGCCGATGGTCAGCAGCCTCTCGTGGGTGTCCAGCAGGGACACATCGCATCCGCCGCATCCAGCGCACCAGTAGACGGCCAGCTTGATCTTGCCGCCGGGGGGCGCTCCGGGGAGGAGGGGCCCGAGGTCGGCGGCGGGGAGGATGGCCTCCTTGGGGATCTTCCCGTCGTTGGGGTTGGCCACGGGGGGTACGATGAAGTCGTACGGTCCGGGGTTGCCGGTGGAAGACTGAGCGGGCTTCGCCTTGGGGGCCTCGGCCTTGGGGGCCTTGGGGGCCTTGGCTGCCGCCTTCTCCGCCTTCGGTTCGTTGTCCTTCTTCTTGAATAGCTTGTCGAAGAATCCCATCAGTTCGCCTCCTTTACGAGCGGGGTGGGTCCGAGCTCCTTGATCGTGTCAACGAACTCGACGATTGTCTTCTGGAATTTCTCTCCCTCGGACGCGGAGACCCACTCGAGCTTGAGCCTCTTGGGGTCGAATCCGTACTGCTCCAGGACCATCCTGAGGAGGGCGACCCTCCTCCTGGCCCTGTAGTTGCCTCCGATGTAGTGGCAGTCCGCGGGGTGGCATCCCAGGACCATGACTCCGTCGGCGCCCTTGGCGAAGGCCCTGAGGATGAACTCGGGGTCCACACGAGCGGAGCACATCGTCCTGATGATGCGGAAGTTGGTGGGCATCTGCAGCCTGGCGACACCGGCGCCATCGGCTCCGGCGTACGAGCACCAGTTGCAGCAGAAAGTCACGATTCTCGGTTCGAAATCTGCCATGGTAATCACTGTCCTCCCACGGGGTAGTCGAGACATGCATCGATCTCGGCGATGATCTGCTTGCTCCTGAAGCCTCTCTGCTCCATCGCACCTGCGGGGCAGGAAGCGACGCAGCATCCGCATCCCTTGCACAGACCGGCGTTGACGTAGCTCTTGACGCTTCCGTCGGGCTGGTCGACGAGGGAGACGGCGTTGTAGTCGCAGCATCCGACGCAGACTCCGCATCCGTCGCAGCGGTCGGGGTTGGAGACCGCGGTGATACCCTCGGAGATGATCTTGTCCTTGGAGATGACGGTCAGCATCCTGGAGGCGGCTCCGGAGGCCTGGGCGATGCACTCGTCCATGAACTTGGGCCAGTGGGCTGCTCCGGCGACGTAGACACCCTCGGTGGCGAAGTCGACGGGCCTCAGCTTCTGGTGGGCCTCGAAGTAGAATCCGTCCTTGGAGATGGGGACCTTGACCATCTTGGCGAGGTTCTCCTTGTTCTCCCTGTCGGGCGAGATTCCGGCGGCCAGGATGACGGTGTCGACGGGGATCTCGAGGTCGGCGCCGAGCGTGGCGTCGTAGACCTTGACGGTGTTGCCGTCGTAGGCGGGCAGAGGCTGTCCCTCGGGGTACCTCACGAACTTGACGCCCATCTGGCAGGCCCTCAGGTACAGCTCCTCGCGGAACGCGTAGGTCCTGATGTCCTTGTGGATGATGGTGACGTTGGCGGTGGGGTCGGCCATCTTGATCTTGATGGCTTCCCTGCAGGACGCGGCGCAACAGACCCTGCTGCAGTACGCGACCTTGTCGTTCCTGGAACCGACGCACTGGATGAACACGACGTTCTTCCCGTTGAAGGATCCGTCCTCCATCTTCTTCTCGGCCACGGTCTGGGTCATGACCTTGCTGTCGGATCCGAAGTTCATCTCGGTGGGCTCGTAGGCCTTGGCTCCGACGGCGAACAGAACGGCTCCGACGGGGAACTCTCCGCCGTCGGCGAGCTGCAGCTTGAAGTTGCCGACGTATCCGGGGATGTCCTTGACGGTGGCGCCGAGGTGCACGGTGATCAGCTTGTTGTCCTGGACCTTCTTGATGGTCTCGGCCAGGAAGTCCTTGACGGACACTCCGTCCTCCTTGAAGCAGAAGTTGCGGGCGTATCCTCCCAGCTCGTTCTCCCTCTCGACGAGGTGCACGGGGTATCCCTGGGCGGCGATGTCGAGGGCGGCGGTCATTCCGGTGATTCCTCCTCCGATGACGGCGGCGGCGTTGGTGACCGGGATCTCGGCTCCGACGAGGGGCTCGAGGAGACGGGCCTTCGCGATGGCCATCCTGAGGAGGTCCTTGGCCTTGGCGGTGGCGGCCTCGTGCTCGTGCATGTGGATCCAGGAGCACTGGTCGCGGATGTTGGCCATGTTGTAGAGGTACTTGTTCAGTCCTCCGTTCCTGCAGGCCTCCCTGAACAGGGGCTCGTGGGTCCTCGGGGTGCAAGAAGCGACGACGACCCTGTTGAGGTCGTGCTCGGAGATGGCCTTGGAGATGGCCTCCAGGCAGTCCTGTGCGCAAGCGTACTGGGACTCCTCGGCGAGGACGACGTTGGGCAGGGTCTTGGCGTAGGCGGCGACAGCGGGGACGTCGACCACGGATCCGATGTTGATTCCGCAGTGGCAGACCCATACTCCGATCCTGGGCTCCTTTCCGGCGACGTCCTTCTCGGGCGGGTACACCTTGGGTGCGCAGGGGGTGAAGTCCTTGTCGACGATCCATGCTCCGGCCTTGGCGGCGGATCCGCATGCCTCGGCGACGGAGGTCGGGATGTCCTTGGGGGCGGCGAAGGCTCCGGTGACGAAGATACCGTCCTTGGTGGTCTCGAGCGGGTGGAACACGGTCGTCTTGCAGAAGCCGTACTCGTTGAGCTCGATTCCGAGGGTGTCCGCGAACTCCTGAGCGTTCACGGGCGGGACCAGACCGACGGAGAGGACGACCATGTCGAACTCGTCGCTGACGGCGTCGCCGTCGGCGTTCGTGTAGTTCACGGTCAGCTTCTTGGTCTCGGGGTCCTCCTCGATGTTGGAGACGCGGGCGGCCCTGTGCATGTTGATGCCGTACTCGCGCTCTCCCCTGTGGATGTAGGCCTCGAACTCCTTTCCGTAGGACCTGATGTCCATGAAGAAGATGTCTTCCTGGAGGTCTCCGTGCTCCTTGGTGATCATGGCCTGCTTGACGGCGTACATGCAGCACACGGACGAGCAGTACTTCTTCCATCCGGTCTTCTGGGACCTGGATCCGCAGCACTGGATGTAGGCGATCTTCTTGGGGTCCTCTCCGCTGGAGGGGATGACGATGTGTCCCCTGTGGGGTCCGGACGCGCACATCAGCCTCTCGTACTCGATGGCCGTGACGACGTTCTGGAACCTGCCGTATCCGTACTCGGTCGCGATCTCGGCGTTCCAGACCTGGAATCCGGGAGCGGCGACGATGGATCCGACCTCGAGGGTGATGATCTCATCCTTGTCGTCGTAGTGGATAGCACCCTTTCCGCAAGCCTTGGAGCACAGTCCGCACTTGCCCTTCTGAATCATGTTGCAGCGGTCGCCCTGGATGATGGCGACGCGGGGCACAGCCTGCGCGTGGGGTATGTAGATGGCCTTCCTGTTGACAAGGCCGAACTCGTACTCATCAGGGATGTTCTTGACAGGACACTTAGTGACACAGTCTCCGCATCCGGTACACTCCTTGGGGTTGACGTACCTGGCCTTCTTCAGGACGGTGACCTTGAAGTCTCCAGCCTGACCCTCGACCTTCTGGACCTCATGGTAGGTCAGAACGTCGATGTTCGGGTGTCCGGCGCAGTCCGCCATCTTGGGGGAGAGGATACACGCGGAACAGTCGTTCGTCGGGAAGGTCTTGTCCAGACGGCACATCACTCCGCCGATGGTGGGCGCCTTGTCCACCAGGTAGACGTGAATTCCGCGGTCTGCAAGATCCAACGAAGCTTGGATTCCAGCGATTCCTCCACCGATAACCAATGCCGATTTGCTCAAGTCATTGCCTCCGTTACCAACTTGGTGTTTGGAACGTGCGAGGATACCACTCAGTCATATTTTAATGGCTTCGATGAAATCATTATATACTTACGCTGAATTTAATTTCAGCTTTTTGTGAAAATGCGTTTCATGGCCCCTAATATTTTTAGGGTAGACTAAATTTTTATTAGCCAGCGTTTCCAATCACCTCGTTTTTTCGTATTAGCCTGATAGATAATGCGACAGGAGTTTTTGTATCCGTTTTACCGATTCTTCGTAATTATACGAATAAATTGTAATGGCATTCCAACAAGTGAACTCTTTAAGAA
>CAVDQR010000065.1:0-414 GCA_963611065.1 Bacteroides ovatus | reverse complement strand
GCTCTGTGAAATACAAGCAAATTGGATACATCCAGCTAGGATTTAACACGATTTTCAGATTCGTAATATTCTGGCCGGGAATCGGCCATTCGCGCGGGTAGCCCCGACATCCGGGCGTACTGGAGGGACCTGAGTCGAGCCTAAACCTCGGGAAACGTTAAATCCGCGGGGAATGTGGGCGTGGAACGATGACCGTGAAATCCGTCCGGGGGAGGAGACGCTATACGGCGTTCGAAGTGCCCCTGGGAACCGACAGGCGCGACGCCGAATCCGCGGTGTCCGCCGTGGGGTCCGCCAAGGTCATAACCTGCGGGAAGGGGTACGCGGTCGTGCGCTCGCTCCCTTCGGACCGCGAGCCTCTGGAGAAGGCCATGTCCGAGGGCATCCCCGGATCATCGTCCTTCGACTGCTCCG
>CAVDQR010000064.1:6771-7683 GCA_963611065.1 Bacteroides ovatus | reverse complement strand
CCGGAGCGGGGAACGCGCCGGGACGGACGGTGGCGATCTGCGGGAATCCGATGTACTCGATATCGGCCATCAGGGTGCCGCCGAAGGCGGGACGGGTCGCGATGAGCTTCCTTCCGTCGACCGACAGGCCGGTGCAGTCCGCGGTGAGACCGACCCCCAACGATGCGGCGAGCCTCGGAGCGACCTCCCTGCCGTACTGGGAGGCGTTGAACAGCACCGCGGCGGGCTCGATGCGGTCGATCATCGAGGCCAGGCATTCGGAATAGGCTTCCGGGATGTAGGTCTCGAGGCGCCGGTCTTTGACGTGGTAGAGGGAATCCACCCCGTATCCGAAGATCTCCGGATACAGCGGTTTGATCTCCAGACCCCCGAACACCGCAGCGAACAGCCTCCCCTCGGTCATCTCCCTGGCCTTCGCCAGGAGTCCGGCCGATGCTTCGGATATCCTGACATCGTCCCCTTCGCCGACGGTCTCGATGATCACGAGCGTGCCGTCCGCGGTCGACTGGTTGATGTCGTAGCGCCTGAGCATCCCCGGCGGGAGCCTGTCGGGGTTCCCGGAATCGCATGTGGAACAGGATCCGCCTTCGCAACCGCTCATCTCAATCCCTTCGCTTCCTTCAATATGAAATCGGCCGCGCTGGAGGGGGAGCTGATCTCCACCTTCATGTTGCGGCGGCCGTCCTTTATCGTGCGCGTCTCCGCGATCTTCGTCACGGAGCCCTTCTTCCCGACGGAGTAGAGTCCGAGTCCGAGCTGGACCCTGCCGATCTCGACGATATCGGCATTGAGTCCCCTCATGAACCCCTCGACGGAGGGGATGCATCCGCATGGGTCCACGTCGCCGAAGGCGACCACGGAACCCTTGGGCACATCGGATGTCCTCAGGAATCCGCCGTAGTCCTGGACCGC
>CAVDQR010000064.1:0-6662 GCA_963611065.1 Bacteroides ovatus | reverse complement strand
GCCCTTGGGGACCTCGGATGTCCTCACGAACCCGCCGTAGTCCTGGACCGCGGAGAATCCCTCCCCCTCGACGGAGAGCGATGTGGCGTAGCAGAACTGCCTGACGTCCAGCAGGCCGGCGACCTCCGCCGGCACCTGTCCCGTGTCCCCGTCGATGGTCTGCCTGCCGAAAACATACAGATCGGCGTCGCAGGCGAATTTGGTGATGAATGCGACCAGCACCCTCGCGGTGGCCCATGTGTCGGCGCCGGCGAAGTCCCTGTCCGTCAGGAGGTAGGCTTCATCCGCGCCGAGGGATACGCATCTCCTCAGCGCCTCGGACGCCTGTCCGGGCCCCATGGTGACGGCGATGACGGTGTCCCCTTCCCTCTTCAGATCGAGGATGTGCCTCAGGGCCCTCTCGCAGTAGGGGTCCAATATCGAAGGGACCCCGGCCCTAACGAGGGAGCCGTCCTCCGCGACGGTAACCGAGGAGGTGTCCGGCACCTGCTTGACCATGACGACGTACTTCAACGGGATTCCTCCAGGAGGTTCCCGGGGCAGAGCATGCCCTTGGGGTCCAGGGCGCTCTTCACCCTGCGGAGCTGGGCGATGCCCTCGTCCCCGTACATCATGCGCATGTAGCCCGTCTTGATCTTCCCGATGCCGTGCTCGGCGCTCGGGGATCCACCGAGCTCGACAGCCTTCCTCGCGAACTCCTCGTAGACCAGCTTGGCCTTCTCGAAGTCCTCCATGGACTTCAGGATGATCTCCACGTGGGGATGGTTGTTCCCGATGTGGCCGAATATCACGTATTCCAGGCCGGCGGCGTCCAGCTTCTCCTTGTAGAACGCCATCATCTCGTCGGCCGCCCCGTCGGGGACCGCCATGTCGGTGCCCATCTTGTGGATGGACGGCATGCTCCCCTTCAGGGACGCGACGTACTCGAATATCGATCTGGGGATGGCGTGGCGCATCTCCCTCATGCGCTCCCTGTCCGAGCGGTCGGTCCCGCACCAGGACATGGCCCTGCTGCCGCCGTGCCTCTCCGCTATGGAGATCATCGTCTCAAGCTTCTCACCGGCATCCTCGGCCGGGGTGTCCAGGAAGATCGCGGATCCCGCGCCCTCCGGTATCTCGGGGATGCGTATCAGGGCGGGATCGGAGGCGCGTATGCGCCTCACGAGGTCCACGGAGCCCGCATCCATGTATTCTATGAACTCCAGGTCCAGGGACGACGACCTGAGCTCCTTCACGGCGTCCAGGGCCTCCCTGTCGCCGGGCATGAAGAGTATGACGGACATCTGGGGATGCCAAGGGGTCAGATAGACGTCGGCCTCGGCGATGATGCCGAATATCCCCTCGGATCCGACGAACAGGTCCACCAGGTCCATGTCCTCCTCGAACCTCGGTCCCGTGGCGTCCTTGACCGCGGTGTTGCATTTGTAGGACGGGATGTCGAAGGAGTACAGCTCCCTTCCCGCCGGGAACGTCATGCGCCTGCCGTCGGCGCGTATCTCGCCGCGGGTCACATCGATGCCCTGGCCGTCCGCCAGGACGATGTCCAGCCTCCTGACCCAATCGCGGGTCGGGCCGTACTTGTACGTGCCGGGTCCGGACGAGTTGCATGCGATGTTCCCTCCTATGGACCCGTCGAGTTCGGTGGGGTCCACGGGGTAGTACCACGGCTCGGGCTCGTTCCTCAGGGATTCGATCGCTCCGGGGGTGACATCCATCGCCTTGGAGAAGTCGCGGGCCATCAGGATGCGGTTCAGCTCGCGGACAGTGGTGCACGGCAGGACGCGGGCGAAGTATCCGCGGTCGTCCTTCCCGATGCCGATGAGTCCGGACATCCTCTCCAGCGACAGCACGTACCCGTCCGGAGGGACGCAGCCCCCGCAGACGCCGGTGCGCATGGCGCTGACGGTCATCCTGTTGCCTTTGGAGTGGTTGACCCTCATGGCCTCGCGGAGCTCGTCGCCGTCGTTGGGCGTGACGACGTACTCGGCGGAGCCGGTCATCTTGGATTCGTCGGTGAGGTACTTGGATCCCGCCCTGATCCTCTGTCTGTCGAACATGTCATTCCTCCCAGATGCGCGGGATCATCGCGGCCGTGACGGACTGCTCGGTCAGCGACAGGCGGTCCAGCAGGCCCCTGCTGAGCATGCCGACGGCCCCGCCCTTCTTCCCGATGTGGTCGCTGCCGTAGAGCCTGTCGAAAGCGTCCCCCACGGTGCATCCGTCCCTCACGAGGTCCGCGACCTCGTCCGGATAGCGGAATCCGGAGCCCTGTCCGCGGGTGATCCTCCCGTCGGACGAGATCACGCAGCATTGCTGAACGTCGTACAGCCCGTCGGGGAACTCGTAGACCCCCGCCTCGATCCCCACGGCCATGGAATGGTTCCCGAGGGCCGCGCGGGCGCGGTTCTCCGCCCCCTGGCGGGTCTGCCCCTCGAAGGGCTGGTCGGGGACCCCGCTCTTCGCATCCACGGCGGTGATCCTCACATCGCCGTAGATCCTCTCCATGACGTTGCGGACCGCCTCCACCTTCACGCGGTTCAGCGATCCGACGGCTATGTCCATGGCCCCGGTCCTCCCGGAGCGCCCGTAGCGCCCGGCGAGAATCGCGGAGGAGCTGATCTTCGAGCCGTCGTCGCTCATGACGAGCGGCACGACGGACAGCTCCATGGGCGGGAGGCCGCGCTCGGCCCTGCGGTCGTTGACCCTCCTGCCGTTCTCCAGGGTCTCGTCGGAGACCACCAGCACATCCACGGAATCCATCGTCTCGGACGGTCCGTAGATGTCGTCTATCGTGAAGACGCTGTAATCCTTGCCGTAGCGGTCCAGACAGCGGACCAGCGCCGGCAGTCTGACGTCGATCGGGAGGTACTCCGTCCTGCCCGATGAGGCCATCCTGTCGGACGTGATCCCGACGACCACCCTGTCGCCGACCTCGAAGGCCCTCGAGATCAGGGCGATGTGCCCGTCGTGTATGACGTCGAACGTCCCCGCCACTGCCGATACGGTCATAGCGATACCGCGACGCAGATGACGACGACCGCCACGAGGGCGACCCAGATGAGCCCCAGCTTCCTGAGCTGGCGCTTCACGTCGTCGCCGGACGTCTTCTTGCACGTGTCGCAGCAGAACTTGCCCTCGCCCACGAACGCCTTTCCGCAGTTCTCGCAATGGCGGTGCTGCGGTATCCTATCGGTCTCTGCCATGTCATGCCTCCCTGCGGTCCAGCTCGTTCTGGACCACGACGATGCAGTGGTTCGCGTGCAGGCTCAGCGGACCTAGTTTGATCCTGTCCGGCGAGTACGCGTCCATTATCGCCTCTTCCTCCTCGGTGGGGTCCCTGTCGTCCCCCAGTATGAATATCGGGTCCTCGGGGAAATCGTACTCCCTGCAGTCGGTGCCGTTCTCCCTGAGATAGATGAACCTGCCCTTGGTCGAAAGGTCCTCCAGGACCTGGGCGAACGAGCGCCTCATGACGCTCACGCCCGGGGTGGACTGGACCTCCCCGTCGCCGTCGAGCTTCTTCATCAGCGCGTTGCGTATGAGCGAAGCGGTGCTCCTCTCGTCGGGGTTCAGGTACCTGACGCTGTCGCCCCTGAAGATCACGGTCTTCGGCGCATCCTCCCCTCCCTCGAGCACCAGGTAGCACTCCGCATCCCTGCGGATCCCGTGGCTCAGGAACATCGACGCGTTGACGCACCTGACGAGGATGTCGAGCCTCCCGGCCCCTCCCGCGATGTCGTCGAGCTTGAAGTCCCCGGTGGTGGCGGCCCTGTGGCCGGTGATGACGAATCTCCTCATCGGATCACTGCAGGTCCTTCAGGCTGTCGAGGTCGACGCCTCCGAGCTGCTTCATCATCTGCTTGCGCACTTTGCGGTCCTTCCCGAAGGACTGCATGGTCTTCTTCGTGGTGCTGTACTGCTTCAGCAGCTCGCGGACGTCGTGGGTGGACACCCCGGCTCCCGCCGCGATCCTCTCGATGCGCTTGGATTTGATTATCGAGGGGTCCTCCTTCTCCTCCGGCGTCATGGAATCCATGATCGTACGGAAGACGGAGAGCTTCTTCTGCGAGGCCTCGTAGTCGATCTTGTCCTCGAGGCTGCTCATGCCGGGCAGCATGCTCATCAGCTTCTGGAGCGTGCCCATCTTCCCGACGGCGGCCATCTGATAGTACATGTCGTTGAGGTTGAACCTCCCGGTCATGATGGCCTTGGAGACCTTCTCCATGGCCTCCTCCTCGCCCATCTCCTCCTTCGCCATCTCCATGAGGGCGGACATGTCGCCCATTCCCAGGAGACGGGAGATGAAGCGGTTGGCGTCGAAGGGCTCCAGGTCGCGGATGTGCTCCCCGGTTCCGATGAAGACGATCCTCGCCTTGGTCTTGGACATGGCGGAGATGGCTCCTCCTCCCTTCGCGGTACCGTCCATCTTGGTGAGGATGACACCGGTGACCCCGACGGCGTTGTGGAACGCCTCGGCCTGCGGGCCGGCCTGCTGTCCCACCTGGGAGTCCAGGACCAGGACCCTCTCCTCCGGCTTGGCGACGGCGGCGATGTCCTTGATCTCCTGGATCAGGTCGTCCTCCAGCGCGTGGCGTCCGGATGTATCGATTATGACGATCTTCTTGTCCTTGAAGTGCTCCATCCCGTGCTGGACGATCTTCGCGGCGTCCTTCTCGCCGGGCTCCCCGTACACTTCGACGTTGACCTTCTCGCCGAGCTGCTTCAGCTGGTCCAGGGCGGCGGGCCTGTAGACGTCCGCGCCGATCAGACCGACGGAGAACCCCTTCTTGCTGAAGTACAGCGCGAGTTTGCCCGTGGTCGTGGTCTTACCCTGTCCGTACAGACCGACCATCATGATGGTCTGGGGCTTCAGCTGCAGTCCCTCGCCGTTGTCGACGAGCTTCACGAGCTCCTCGTAGATGATGCGCGTGAGGTGCTGCTTCATGCTCTTCCCGGCGGGAGGGGGCTCGCTCTTGACGCGCTCCTTGACGCCGTTGGTCACTTCCAGCACGAGTTTGACGTTGACGTCCGCTTCGAGAAGCGCGCGCTGGAGGTCCTTGCATATCTCGTTGACGAGCTCGTCGTCGACGGAGGACGCGTGTCCCACGCGGCCGAGTATACCTCTGAGCGATTTGCCCAGTCCTTCCAAGACCATCTGAATCGCACGCCCATACGCGCGATTACATATAAACAGTGTCGCGGTGGGTTCGGATCTCGCGGAAGGTCGATCGCCTGGCTGATGAGACCTGACGGTGATCGGAGAACATGGGTGAAGTGGGGGAAAGGCCAGAATATAAGAAGGGATGGGATGCACTCTACAGTCCGGCCGTTTCCCTGTAATACGTAAATGATTCGAATTCTATATAAATATTTTTCTTGAAATCAAGGTGTCAGCTTGATTTTTGAATGTTCAGTATAAAAAAAGTAATAGGAAAAGGTGCTGGGCCGAAGCCCAGCGGTTTGAAATCAGAGGTATCCCGACTTCTGGAGGGCCATGAGGTCCTCGGTGGAGAGCTTCTCTCCCGCCTTGAAGCGCTCGAAGATCTCCTTGGCCTCCTTCCTGCCCTCGACATCGCTGCCGGCGCGCCTCTTTCCGGTGCCTCCGCGTGCAGCGTTCTTCTTCCCGCCGCGGTATCCTGCGGCGTCCCTGTCGATCTCGTGGACGGACTTGATCTGCTCGATGTGCTTGCGGTGCTCCTCGTCGGCCGCCTGCTTGCACTCGACGAACTTGGCCTGAGCCGCGTCCGCCTCCTTTCTGAGCCTGTCGGCCTGCTCGTAGAAGCCGATCATCTTGTCGTGGGCGGCCTGGGCCTTCTCGGCGTACTCGGAGACCTGGTGGTGGTAGGTCTCGGCTTCCGCCTTGGCATCCCTGAGCTGCTGGACGAGGTCCTTGATCTCGTCGTTCTCGGAATAGGCCTTCTCCCTCTCCTCGATCTGCTTCGCGAGGATGGAGATCTGCTTGACGATCTCGTTCTCCTTGTCCTTGCCCAGAGACTTGGTCATCTGGGTGTACTCGAGATCCTGGAGTTGCTTCTTCAGCTGCTTGACGGGAACCTCGTTCCTGTCGTCGGACTTCTCGCTGCGGTAGGGAGCGAGCTGCTCCTTCAGGGCGCTGACCTTCTGGTTCCACTCGTCCCTGAGCTCCTTCGTCTCCCTAACCTTCTGATTGAATGAGTCGCGCTCCTCCCTGCACTTGCCGGCCTCGTCGACGAGCTCCCTGACCTGACCGTTGAGGGCGTCCCTCTTGGACTTCCACTCCTTGGTCTGCGCGTTGAGCTCATCGCGCTTCTTCCTGTGCATGTCTGCCTCTTCGTTGAGGCTCTCGCGGTTCGCTTCAGGAGCCGCGGTCTCCTCGGCTGCAGGCTGCTCCTCCGGTGCGCAGGGGGCGGCTTCTGTTGCCTCAGTTACCATGACTTCCTGCTCCTCCATCTGAGAATCCTGCTGCTGCTGTGCTTCCTCCGAAAAACCTTCCATAAATCCACACTCAAACATTCGACGTGACCATGATTTGAAGCATGGTCCACTTCGAAAAGCCCAATCATCAACTCAGATATAAGGATTCGCATGAGCGCATCGTGCACGCGTCTATAAAAGGACGTGTTTTAGGCCAGCGTGTTGGTGAACCATAGTCACATGATTCAGGAACACGATATTTGTTGCTT
>CAVDQR010000063.1:0-7745 GCA_963611065.1 Bacteroides ovatus | reverse complement strand
GGTTCCCCGTGGTCGCCACCTCCTCTTGACAACCACACGTTCTTTTAGGTAAAAAAGTAGTGTGGTTGTCGGAGATGACAACGGGCTTGATTTCGCCGATGCTTGTCATCAGAACGCGTCTCGTCACGTCGGAATATAACAGACGACCACTGCAGTCAGTATTACAGGATAGTCTTCATTAGTTAGAGTCGGTCGATCCGTATGCATTTTCGAGAGGATCCCATTGACAACGACACATCATTCTCTTCCAAAGTGATGTGTGGTTGTCGGAACCCGGCAAGGCACCGCCCGATCTCGTCGCGTATCAGCGAGAATCACATCTTCTGCAGCTCGAGCAGGGCCACGTTCTCCACGGCCATGTCCTCGGGCGACAGGAAGCAGCTGTTCAGACCCAGCTTCTCGGTCTTCCAGGGGGTCGCATCCATGAGCGAATCGTCCCTGACCATCCCGATCCTCTCGAGTTCCGGGTCGTCGACGTCAACCAGCAGGGCCACGTACTCGTTGCGCCCGGCCTTCGGCCTCATCTTGGCCAGGGCCTTGCCGATCTGCCTCTCCCATGCGGCGTACAGGATGATCTCGGTCAGAAGGGAATTGGACCTGTTGGTCCCCTCGGCGAACGAACGCTCGCCGTGGGTCGCGGCGGAGAGGATGTGATCCCTCCCGCAGACCATGTCCGGGTCCATCAGGACGGCGTCGCCTCCGAGGGACTGGAAGTGCGCGATGATGCTGTCGAAATCCGCATCGCCCCTCATCCCGATGGCCTGGAAACGCATGCGGGGTCATCCGCGCGGGACGATATAACGATGAGTGTGGTCTAAAATTTTCATTGCAATAGAAATTTTCAACAAAACACTATATTTTTTCATCGCACTATAGAATTTTTCAAATTTAAGAAAAATTTTCATTACGCTATAATTTTTATCCGATGAATGCCATCACCCCTCATGGACGGAACCGTCAGAAGGGAAGGATATCTCAGACAGCTCCACGAGTGTCGCGGTCCCGAGGTCATCAAGGTCATCACAGGGATGAGGCGCTGCGGCAAATCGACACTGATGGATCAGTTCGAGGAGGATCTGAGGGCGGAAGGCGTCGACGACGCGCACATATTCCACATGAACCTCGAATCCTTCGAAGGGCGCGAGGCCCTCAGCAGGGACGAACTGGAAGGGAGGCTGAAGGCCCTCACGAGGGAGGGGACGGTCTACATCATGCTCGACGAGATCCAGGAGATCGAGGGCTGGGAGATGACGGTGGCGTCCCTGGACCTCGTCAAGAACTTCGACATCTATCTGACCGGGTCCAACTCGAACATGCTGTCCACCGACCTGTCCACGTACATATCCGGCAGATACATCGAGGTGAGGATGCTCCCGCTATCGTTCAAGGAGTATCTGGAACTGCATCCCGGGGGCACCGAGGAGAGGTTCGCGCAGTACGTCCGCTACGGCGGCCTCCCGATCGCCGACCCGTCCAAGGGGGACATGTTCTGTCGCCAATACCTCGAAGGCGTGTTCAACACGGTCCTCGTGAAGGACGTCCTCAGGAGGCTGAAGACGGACGACGTGGGGCGGATCACGGCGATAGCCAGATTCCTGTATTCCAACATCGGGAACACGACCAACATATCGGCCGTCTCCGAAGGCGTCGGGGTCAGCGGCAACACCGCGGAGAAGTACGTGACGGGCATGGAGGCCGCGCTCCTGTTCTACCACTCGGAGAAGTACGACATCGTCGGGAAGAAGCTCCTGAAGACCAACGGCAAGTTCTACGCATCGGACACGGGGCTGAGGTTCATGGCCCTCCAGGGCTCCGGTGCGACGGATATGAGCAGGCCGATAGAGAACATCGTGTTCCTGGAGCTCCTGCGCCGCGGGTACACGGTCCGCACCGGGTCGTACAAGGACAAGGAGGTCGACTTCACGGCGATAAAGGGCGACGAGGTCGAGTACTACCAGGTGACGCAGACCATGCTTTCCGAGGAGACCCGCGAGAGGGAGTTCGGATCCCTGAGGCCGATCAGGGACAACTTCCCCAAGACCATCCTGACCCTGGACAGGCTGGGTCTGGGGACGGAGGGCGGAATCAGGGTCGTCAACCTGTACGATTGGCTCCTCTCCCGAGGTCCGGAACATCATCCGACAGATGCGCATATACAAACAGGATGACGATACAAACGTCTCTGAATAGTTCAGAAATCGCATCATCTGAACATCCATTCGAATCGCGCATCCTCTCACTTCCCCCAGACGACAGGAGTGCGCGGGCAAACCTTATAACAACCTCATCGGTACGGTCGGACGGATACCATGACCGACGAATGGATTCGCATAGCTGCGCCGGCGACCACCTCCAACATCGGAGCGGGATTCGACGTGTTCGGACTCGCCCTGAAGGAGCCCTACGACATCATCGAGGGGAGGAGGATCGACTCCGGCATAGTCATCTCGGAGGTCAGCGGTCCCGGTTCCGAGAGCATCCCCAAGGATCCCGAGAAGAACTCCGTGGGGATCGCGGCGGCCGAGGTGCTCCGCAGGTGCGGGGCGGAATTCGGCATCGAGCTGAGGATCAAGAAGGGGATCAGACCGTGCAGCGGGATCGGTTCGTCCGGAGCATCCGCCGCCGGCGGCGCCTACGTCGCCCACATCCTGTGCGGGGAGAAGCTCACCCCTACGGAGGTCGTTCTCTGTGCGGCACACGCCGAGGACGTCACGTCCGGCGGGTTCCACGCGGACAACGTCGCCCCGTGCGTATTGGGAGGATTCACGATCATCCGCTCCTACGAGCCCTTCGAGGTCGTGACCATCGCTCCCCCGGAGAACCTGGGCATCGTCATCGCCATGCCCGACGTCATGGTCCCCACCAAGGAGGCCAGGGCCATCCTGCCCAAGGAGGTCTCCGTCAAGGACATGGTGTTCCACATCGGGAACGCGTCCACCATGGTGTACGGCATGATGACCGGCGACCTGGGATTGATCGGGAGGTCCGTCAAGGACGTCTTCTCCGAGCCCGCCAGGTCCTGCCTCGTACCGTACATAAAGGAGGCCGAGTCTGCTGCGAAGTCCAACGGCGCCATCGCGTCGTTCCTCGGCGGTTCCGGCCCCTGTATAATATCATTCTTCGACAAGAGCTCCCACGAGGGGGAGCACATAGCCGAGAGCATCAGGAAGATGTACTCGGAGCACGACATGAAGTGCGACACCTGGATCACGGAGCCCGGCTCCGGCTGCAGGAGGATCTGATATGGCAGCACACAAGGTAATCTGCTGGGATTGCGGAGCGGAGGTCGACGACCCGTTCGTCAACACCTGCCCCAGATGCGGCGGTCTCCTGACCGTCAAGATGGACCTGGAGAAGGTCAAGGAGATGAAGCCCGAGGACCTGCGCTCCGAGCCGATCGGCGTTTGGAGGTACGCTCCCTTCATGCCCGTCGACCCCGCGCACAAGGTGTCCATCCAGGAAGGCGGGACCCCCCTGTACCCCACGAGGGCCCTCGGAGCCGAGATCGGCGTCGAGAACACCTTCGTCAAGTTCGAGGGGCTGAACCCCACCGGGTCCTTCAAGGACAGGGGCATGACCATGGGAGTCTCCCACGCCAAGGAGCTGGGAGCCAAGGTGGTCGGATGCGCCTCCACCGGGAACACCTCCGCAGCCCTCGCGGCATACGCCGCCAAGGCCGGGATGAAGTGCGCCGTGTTCCTCCCCTCCGGGAAGGTCGCCATGGGCAAGCTGGCCCAGGCCCTGTTCTTCGGAGCGAAGGTGCTGTCCATCGACGGCAACTTCGACGACGCCCTCGCTCTGGCGAGGAGGATGGCCGAGGAGAAGAAGCTGTACCTGCTCAACTCCATCAACCCCTACAGGCCCGAGGGTCAGAAGTCCGTGCTGTTCGAGATCATGGACCAGCTCAGGTACGACGTCCCGGACAGGATCATCCTGCCCGTCGGCAACGCCGCCAACATCTGGGCCGTGTACAAGGCCATCACCGAGCTCCAGGAGGTCGGATGGATCGACAAGGTCCCCATGCTCACCGGGATCCAGGCGGAGGGGGCTTCGCCCGTCGCGAAGGCCTTCGCGCACCACACCGACAACTTCATCGCCGAGGAGCACCCGGAGACCGTGGCCACCGCCATCAGGATCGGGAACCCCATCAGCGGCAGGAAGGCCCTGAAGGCCATCTACTCCACCGGAGGATACGCCACGACGGTCACCGACGAGGAGATCATCAGCGCCCAGCAGCTGCTCGGGAGGAAGGAGGGCGTCTGCGTCGAACCCGCTTCGGCGGCATCCGTCGCGGGACTCAGGAAGCTCCGCGCCGAGGGCATCATCGACAGGGACGAGAGGGTCGTGTGCATCTGCACCGGGAACGGCCTGAAGGACCCGGACACCATCATCAACAACTGCGCCCCGCCCATACAGTGCGGGAACTCCGTCGCCGACGTCGAGAGGATCCTCTCGGAGTGAGCGATCAAGGGGTCGGCGGAGCCGGCCCCGACAAACCATGAACGTCCCGGCCGGGGTCCAGAGACCCCTGGCCGGACATACTCCATTTTATAGTGCTAGATTCTGGACACTTCGATGACAATCCTCGAGGCCTTCGAGACGTTCGTCGACGACATCTGGTTCGTGCTGCTGTTCCTGATCGTCGCGATGGGGATCTACTGCACGGTCCGCTTGAAGGGCATACAATTCACGCAGCTTAGGGAGATGTGCCGTGTAACCTTCTCCCGCGACAAACTGACCGAGAAGGGCAAGATGTCCTCCTTCCACGTGTTCTGCATGAGCATGGCGAACCGCATCGGGGTCGGGAACATATCCGGACCCGTCCTGGCGATCCTCATCGGAGGGCCGGGAGCGATCTTCTGGATGTGGATGTTCGCGCTTTTGGGAATGGCGACCAGCTTCCTGGAGACCACCATCGGACAGATCTACAAGGTGAGGTCCGACAAGGACGGGTTCCACGGAGGATCGGCGTACAACATCCTCAACGGGCTTGACATGAAGCGCGGTGCGATGATCGTCTCCGTCGTCATGTTCCTGATGTACATCATCGGATTCGTGTCGATGGAGGTGTGCAGCATGGCCGAGGCGGCCAACAACAGCTTCGCCTTCGAGGGGAGCCAGCTCTTCTTCGCTGTTATCTTCACCCTGTTCACCCTTTTCATCATCATCGGAGGCGTCAGGAGGGTGTCCGACCTGTCCGTCGGAATCGTCCCCGCGATGGCCATCATGTGGCTCATCATCTGTCTGCTCGTCGTGGTGATCAACATCACCAACGTCCCTTCCGCGATAGCGTCCATCTTCGTCAACGCGTTCTCCGTTCCGTCCGCGGTAGGAGGAGGCGTCGGTGCGATGCTCGTCATCGGTATGAAGAGGGGCATCCTGTCCAACGAGGCCGGAATCGGTTCCATCCCGAACATCTCCTCCATGGCGGATGTCAAGCACCCGGCCGCCCAGGGACTTTCCCAGTCCCTCGGTGTCCTCATCGACACCATCGTCTGCACCCTGACCGCTCTGGTCGTCCTGTCCTACGGCGACTACCAGGCCATCCTGGACATCGGCGAGGAGTCCATCCCGACCCTCCAGTTCATCATGGACGACGCGATCGGAGCCATCGGATCGTACCTGGTCTCGGTCTTCCTGATCATCTTCGCCGTCACCAGTCTGATGACCGACTACGTCATCGGGGAGAACAACATGGAGCTCGGAGGCTCCAGCAGGGCCAAGGTCATGTTCCTGAACGTTGCGATCCTGGTGGTCGTGTTCCTGTCGAGCTTCTACTCCTCGGATGCGCTGTTCTACGTGGTGGACCTGATGATGATCCTCTGCGGTCTGGTGAACATCGTGGTGGTGTTCAAGCTCGGAAGCAAGGCTGTCGAGGCTTACGCCGACTATCGCAGGCAGAGGGCCGAGGGCAAGGAGGAACCGGAGTTCCACAAGAGCGCCCTGACCGACCCGAAGGGAGTGACCTGCTGGGAGAACTGAGCCCCGGAGGGATGACGAATGCTGTCGCTGATGGCGATCATCTACATTTCGAACCTGGTCCTGCTCCTGGCGATGCTCTTCCTCGAGAGGGGGGACCCGCACAGGATCATGCTGTGGCTGGTGATCATGGTCGTGTTCCCGGTCCTGGGATTCGTGCTGTACCTGGTCTTCGGTCAGACGTTCTACTCCAATTTCGCCTTCCGCCCGAAGAGGGTGGGGGACGTGGAGATCGGGATGCTCAGGGACGCCTCGCTGTCGGCCATCGCGGAGGACGCCTCGGAAGGGTTCCGGGACGCCGCGACCGCCAGGGGGCTGGCGAATTCCGGCGCCTACTTCTACTCCAAGGACAACGACGTCACTCTGTTCACCGACGGGAACGACAAGTTCGCCGCCCTCATCGAGGACCTGAAGTCGGCGAAGAGGTTCATCCACCTGGAGTACTACATAATCCGCAAGGACGAGCTCGGGGACGAGATCGTCCGCATCCTCACCGAGAAGGCCTCGGAGGGGGTGGAGGTCAGGCTCCTGGCGGATGGGATCGGGTACAACACGTCCCCCCGCTCCACGAAGGCCCTGAAGGAGGCCGGAGGGCAGGTCAGGCTGTTCCACAGCTCCGCCGCCGTCCTGCTGAGCCCGAAGAAGAACAACCGCAACCACAGGAAGATCGCGGTCATCGACGGCCGCGTCGGGTACATCGGCGGATTCAACATCGGGGTGGAATACCTCGGGAAGGGTCCGATGGGCCACTGGAGGGACGGTGCGGTGAGGATAACCGGATCCGCCGTGGATTCCATCGCGGTCAGGTTCCTGGCCGACTGGCGCTACGCCTCCAAGGAGGACCTGTTCGACGGCGATTACTATGCCGACGATGCAGTCCGCGGGAAAGGGAGCGACAGGGTCCAGATCGTCAGCGGCGGCCCGGACATGGGCGGCACCAACGGAATCGCGTTCCAGTACCTCATGATGCTCGAGGCGGCCGAGAAGTCGGTGTACATCTACACCCCGTACCTGGCGCCGAACCAGGCATGCATGAGCGCGCTGCGTTCCGCGGCCATGCGCGGAGTCGACGTCAGGATCGTCATACCCGACAAGAAGGACCATCCCTTCGTGTACTGGTGCAACCGCAGATGCGCCGCCGAGCTCATGGAGGACGGCGTCAGGGTGTTCGAGTACAACGACGGATTCGTCCATTCGAAGACGGTCGTGGTCGACGGCAGGCTCTGCTCCGTGGGGTCCGCCAACTTCGACGACCGCAGCATGGCCCTGAACTTCGAGGCCAACGCCATGGTCTACTCGGAGAAGCTGGGCTCGGAGATGGTCGAATCGTTCATGGGCGACCTGGAGTCGAGCACCGAGTACACCCTGGAGAAGTACGAGAACAGGACGCTGATGCAGAGGGTCAGGACCGTCGTGTCGTGGCTCGTCTCGTCGCAGCTCTGATCGGAAATCGAAGAGGCTGGCCTGCTTCGGGCCGGCCTCGCCCTTACCCTGCGGGGGCTGCTCCCCCGCACCTTCTTCGCCGTACGCGGCGGCCATCTCGTCGATGAAAGCCGCCTCCTCGTCCGACGGGGATGTTCTGACGGATTCCTCATGCCTCCCGCCGGCCTGCCTCACCATGCTGGCGGCGAGAGATGGTCCGATCTTGGGCATCGCCGCCAATACGGACACATCCGCTTCCGCGATATCCGCCCTGGTGCGGTATCCCGCCTCGTAGAGCTTCCTGTCCCTGGTGCGACCGACTCCGCGGAGGTTCACGAGATCGG
>CAVDQR010000062.1:7370-7805 GCA_963611065.1 Bacteroides ovatus | reverse complement strand
CTGTTGACCGTCATCGCCCTCATCCGCTCCATGAGGTCCCTGGTGACGTTTCCCGTGATCTCGTAGACGAGGTTCGCGGCCCTGCGGATCCTCAGCACCTCGGAAGGCCTCCTGCGCTCCTTGAAGGAGGAGGCGAACAGCGAGAGGAGGTGCCCGTCGAGGACGATCAGGACGTCGTCATCGTCCTCTTCCTCCTCTTCTGCATCCGACTCCTCTTCCTCCTCGTCCCCATCTATCTCCTAATCATCGTATCCGGGACAAAGGCGGGCGGAGTCATCGAATCCACCCTCCACCGTGCCCATGCGGACGCTCTCGCAGAACTCCTTGAACCCGGGGCTGACGATGTGGAACTCCTCTTCCTCCAGAGGCTCGCGGAAGGTCTCCGACCACTCCCTGTGCACGTAGAACTCGCCTTCGGCCGTCATGCCAATCGAT
>CAVDQR010000062.1:0-7311 GCA_963611065.1 Bacteroides ovatus | reverse complement strand
GTGGAACTCCTCTTCCTCCAGAGGCTCGCGGAAGGTCTCAGACCACTCCCGGTGCACGTAGAACTCACCCTCGGCTGTCATGCCAATCGATAGCCTCTAAGCCATATTAAACGCAATCGATACCGGCGATGGATTCAATTCATCCGTTGCCCATCCTGTCGGACACGCGGACCCGGAAAACCGCGATAGGTCCTAATACACCCCCCGTCATGGAGGCGTGAAACGCTGGGGTAGTCAAGCTAGGCCAACGACGCAGGACTTAGGATCCTGTCTTTAGCAGTTCGCGAGTTCAAATCTCGTCTCCAGCACCTCACTCTCCCTCCTGGATGATCTCCCGTCCGGGCTTTCTCCCGTGCCTCATGCCGTGGATCCCCCAGTACATCAGGAGGCTGACGAACGCCACCCCGACGCATGTCAGATACATGTCCCTGAATCCGACGGCCGTTATCAGGATCCCAAGGATGGAAGGCCCCAGGCCCGACCCCAGGTCGGTCATGGCCGAGAACGTGGATGTCGCCACCCCGTACCTCCTCGGAGGGGTCTTGGACACCACGATGGACTGGCAGATGGAGAACACGATCGAGATCCCGATCCCCATCACGAATCCGGCGAACAGGAACAATGCCGGTTCCGACGTCGTCGCGAACAGGGCCATCCCGACCATGAATCCGATGTAGGCCGGAAGCATTACCGCGTTCGGCCCCTTCTGGTCGTATATGCGCCCGGCGCTCAGCCTGGACAGCAGGGTTCCCGCGGCCACCGCCAGGTAGAAGAACGTGGCCGTGCCGAGCATCCCGATCTCCTCCGAATAGGCGGAGATGAAGGACAGAACGCCGGAATAGGCGAAGTAGAACACCATCGCGGTCGCGGCCAGGGGGACGGCGGACTTCTGGAAGAGGCTCCCCAGGGAGAATCCCCTCGCCTCGGCAACCTGCTCCTCGGTGAGCGTCTCCTCCGGCACGCGGAGGAACAGCGCCAGGACCAGCGATACCGAGTACATCAGCAGGCCCACCAGGAAAACCCCGGTGTAGTTCTGCGCGGCACCGAGCGTCATCCCCAGCAGGGGACCGACGGCGCAGGAGATCGTGATGCTCAGCGAGTAGTATCCGAGACCCTCGCCCCTCCTCTCGGGGGGCAGGAGCTTGGCGACGATGTCCCCGGTGCAGGTGCTGCTGATCCCGTAGGACATGCCGTGCAGGAACCTGACGGCCATCAGCATCGCGATGGATGCCACGAAGAAGTACATCGCGGACATGACGATAGCGAACACCAATCCGAGGATCAGCATCCTCTTCCTTCCCACGAGCTCGACGTATTTGCCGGCGAACACCCTCGACAGGAGACCGCCGATGACGTAGATCCCCGCCGCGGTCCCTCCGAGGGCGGCGTCCGCCCCGAACTCGTGGGCCGCGAACCCGGTGATGTTGATCAGCAGGGTGAAGTAGTTCAGGGAACAGCACAGCGTGATGGCCGTGTCGAGCAAGAAATCCCGAGTGAAGATCCTCCCGTTCCCCATGGGACCCGCGTTTACTTCTCGATATATAAACATTGAAACAGGCGGGGGCCCGATGGTAACACGGATGTTAGGGCACGGCCAAATACCATCACGCCGATTCATTCCCCATGGCAGCAGACAACGCCACGAACGGAAAGAAAGCATTGACCCCCGAGATGCTCGAGTGCATGAAATCCGTGCACATCTTCTCCCTGGCCACCGCCAGCAAGGACGGCGTCCCGAACGTCGTCCCCGTGGGGATGCTGTTCCCCGGAGAGGACGGGAACATCTGGATCATCGACAACTTCTTCGGCAAGACCCTGAAGAACCTGGAGGAGAACCCCGTCGCCTCGTTCTACCTCTGGTCCCCCGACTACAAGGCCGGATGCTGGCAGGTCAAGGGGAAGGTCAAGATCGAGGGCTCCGGACCGGACTACGAGAAGGCCGTCGCCATCGCCCACTCCAGGATGGAGACCGCCCCCGCCAAGCACCTCGTCAAGATGTGCATCCAGGAGGTCTACAGCGTCGCTCCCGGACCGGATGCCGGGAAGCAGGTGCTCTGAGAAGGATCGTCGGGACGGGATCCCCCGTCCCCCAAACCCCTTACGGGCCCCAGGCCCGGTCTATCATCGCTCCCGTCCAGTGTGTCCCGCTAACCCTCCTCGGTAACACTAATTCAAAATTCGTATGCACGCATTAAATACCCCGACCGCATCAGCCGTTCGGGGGATACCCGAATGGAACGCAGATGGATAGCGATAGGTGTCGTTGCGCTGATCATAGCCGCGGCGGCCGTCGCCGCAGTGTCCCTGAACGACCGCGGCGGCAACGGAAGCTTCACTCCCGACAACTACCCTGCGCGTCTCGCCGTCCTCGGCAACGCGGACCTGGATTCGGACATCTCGGCGGACGACGCCGATGCCATCCGCAAGGTCATCCGCGACGGATATCAGAACTACGCGGACGTGTACATGTGCGACGCCAACTTCGACGGGAGGATCGATTCCGCGGACGTCGAGATGGTCGAGGCCATGATCTCCGCCCAATCCTCCGGCGATTGGAGCAATGTCGGAACGGTCCACTACGTCAATGTGGACAAGACGGTCGCGTCCTACGACATGACCGGGTCCGACAAGGTCATCACGCTCATCGCCCCGCCCCTCGACTCCGTCCTCGCCATGGGCGGCAAGGACAAGGTGGTCGGTTTCGACAACAGGATCACCACCGGCAAATACCATGCGGAATACGCCACGACCTTCGACTTCTCGAGGATGTACGACGTCGGGACCGCTTCGGAACCGGACACGGAAGTGATCTCCAAGGCATCCGCCGAGTACGGCGGCGTGACCGTCGTCTGCGGCACATCCCAATCGTACGGGCCCACCATGGAGACCGTCTTCAAGGGCACCGACGTCCAGGTGGTGCGCGTCGCATCCTGGGAGTTCGGGGAGACCGTCTACGGGTTCGTCACCCTCGCATACCTCCTGAAGCTCAACGACGGCGCGGCGGAATACATGGAATGGTACGACGGGGTCAGGGACACCGTCGATTCCATCGTATCGAAGACCCCTGCTTCCGACAGGAACGTCGGGGCGGCCGCCGCTTACGCGTACAACGACGAGCTCTCGCTCTTAGGAAACTACACGGGCGAGCACGCCGGACTCATGACTTTGAAGCCGTTCGACACCGCGGGCTCGTTCCTGAAGGGGAGCAGCGGGGGCCACGGCAACACCATCACGGGGGAATCCGTGTCCGCCATGTACCGGGACCATTCCCTCAGGAACCTCGTCCTGATGGTCGGCACCCCGTTCCAGACCAAGGACCAGGCCACCTCGTCCTACATCGAGCAGAGGTATTCCCAATGGTGCGACAGGATCGGCGCCTCCGACATGGAGGGGCTGAACGTCTGCATGGCCGGATACTCGTTCAGCAGCGGGGTGTCCGAGGTCCTGAACCAGCTCATCCTGTGCTACTGGATGTACAACGGCGAGTTCCTGGAGCACTTCGGATGCTCCACGCAGAAGGAGGCCCAGGATGTGCTGGCCTCCTATGTGGACTATTACTGCGAACACATCGGCATCGACGGCTCCTGGAGCTTCTACGGGACGGACGGGACCACGGGCATGAACCTCCTCTACTGCGGGGAGGGCGACGGGCGCAACATCATGTACGGACCGGAAGGTGCCTGATGTACGAGTCGTGGTCGACGGACGGGGACGACGGCATTGTCGCCGAGGTCCATCACACCTCCGTCAGGAGGAGCGCGGCCCTCATCGGGATCCTCCTGGTGCTGCTGGTCGTCCTCTTCGGGATCAAGATCTCCGTCGGGGAGTACTCCGTGGGCTTCACGGACGTCTACGGCGCCCTGTGGGCCCACCTGACCGGGGGATCCGTCGACCCCATGCTCGACAACGTCGTCTGGATGCAGCGCCTCCCCAGGGCGCTGACCGCCATCATAGCCGGCGCGGGACTCGCGGCCGCGGGAGCGGCCATGCAGAGCCTCATGAAGAACCCCCTGGCGGACCCGTACACCACCGGGATATCCTCGGGGGCGCTCTTCGGCGCCACCCTGTCCATGACCCTGGGGATCTCCCTGGTGGACGGATACTACGGCCGCGTGCTCAACGCGTTCGTGTTCGCCATGGTCCCCGCCCTGGTCATCGCCACGATCTCCAAATGGAGGAGGCCGTCGCCGGCGATGATGATCCTGGCCGGGATCGCGGTGATGTACATCTTCACCGCCTTCCAATCCTACCTGATGCTGAGGGCCGACCCGAACTCGGCGGCCAGCGTGTACACGTGGAGCGTCGGCAGCATAGGGATGACGACATGGGAGCAGCTCCCGGTCCTCTTCGCCGCGACCGTTGCGGGATTCGTTTCCTTGTTCGCGATGTCCCGCATCCTCAACGCGATGAACGCCGGGGACGACTACGCCAAATCCCTGGGGATAGAGGTGGATGCCATGCGCATCCTCTGCCTGGCGCTGGTCTCCCTGGTCGCGGCGGGGATCGTCAGCTTCACCGGCGTGATAGGGTTCATCGGACTCGTGTCCCCGCACATCGCGAGGATGCTCATCGGACCCGACAACCGCATCCTCATCCCCGCGGCGGCGCTGACCGGGGCGGTCATGATGCTGCTGTGCGACATCGTGGGATTCCTGATCATGGGCGCGACCCTCCAGATCGGGATAGTCACGGCCATGATCGGAGGCCCGCTGTTCATGATAATCCTGCTGACCAGGAAGGGGGAGGTATGGCGACGGGGATCGGCATCGAGGACCTGGGGGTCTCCTACGGGGAATTCCCCGTGTGGAGCGGCCTGGACCTCGAATTCGAGGAACCGGGGCTCGTGTGCATCCTGGGTCCCAACGGGGTCGGCAAATCGACGCTGCTGCACGCGATCAACAGGCTGCAGGTCCCGTCGGAGGGCAGGGTGCTCATCGACGGGGACGACGCCTCCAAGATGGGCAGGAGGGAGATAGCCCGCAGGGTCGCGTACATCCCGCAGGCGTCCGAGGAGGCGTTCTCCATGTCCGTCCTCGACGCCGTCCTCATGGGGAGGCATCCGGTCTCGTCGTTCTCCACGAAGAGGGAGGATCTTCGTATCGCGGCCCGCTGCCTGAGGATGCTCGGGATAGAGGACCTCGCCGGCAGGCGCTTCGACGGCCTTTCCTCCGGACAGCGTCAGAAGGTGATGATAGCCAGGGGACTGGCGCAGGAGGCCCGCATCGTGCTCCTGGACGAACCCACGTCGAATCTTGACCTGAGGCACCAGCTCGAGACGATGAGGCTCCTGAGGGACGTGGCGGCATCGGAAAACATTGTGATCGTCGCGGTGTGCCACGACATCAACCTCGCGGCCCGCTACGCCGACCGCATCGTGCTCCTCTCCGACGGGAGGGTGAAGGCGGACGGGACGCCGTCCGATGTCATCACCCGGGAGAACATCCGCGACGTGTACGGGCTGGAATGCGACATCGCCGATGTGAGCGGAAGACCGTACATGATCTACCGCACGGATGACCGAGGGCCCCGGAGGGCCCCCGGATGAAAAGGAAGGATCGGAGGACTCAATCGTCCTCGTTCTCCGGAAGGGGTTTGATGAGCTGCGGGGCGATCCCCATGACCGCTCCCACAGGTATCAGGATGAAGCAGATTGGCGCGTGCGTGGTCGCGTAGAAGAACGCGAACAGCGCGATGCCGGCGACCAGGCCGATGATCAGACCCTGCTTCTGCTTCGTCTCCATATCACTCGACCTTCCTTCCCACGACGTCCTCGGCGGCGGCGACCATCTTGTCGACGATCTCCCTGGCTCCTCCGACGTAGTTGGCGGCGTCCATGGTGGCGACGATCTCCTCGGGCGTCAGGATGCCCTTGAGCTCCTCGTTGCGGAGCAGGACGTCCCTCAGGTGCTCGCCCGTGTCCTCCGCCTCCATGGCGGACTTGCGGATGATCTCGTGGGCGACCTGCCTCCCGACCCCCTTCTCGGTGAGCTTCATCATCAGGGGCTCGGCCATGACGAGTCCGCGGGCGGACTCGATGTTCTCGACCATCCTGTCCCTGTGGATCTCCAGACCGGAGTAGATCCAGGCGGTCTTCTTGAGTATCTCGTCGGTGAGGACGAACACGTGCGGGAGGGTGAACCTCTCCGTGGAGGAGTTGCACAGGTCCCTCTCGTGCCAGAGGATCTGGCTCTCGAACGCCGGGGTGACGAATCCGCGGACGACGCGGGCGAGACCGCAGACGTTCTCGGAGTTCATGGGGTTCCTCTTCTGCGCCATGGTCGAGCTTCCGACCTGCTTGGTGACGTCGAAGAACTCGGACGCCTCGGCGACCTCGGACCTCTGGAGGTTCCTCACTTCGGTGCAGTACCTCTCGAGGGACGCGGCGATGTTCGCCATGATGCAGATCGCCTCGGTGTACCTGTCGCGGCCGACCACCTGTGTGGCGGCGGGCTCGTAGGTCAGTCCCAGATCGGACATGACGCGGCGCTGGATCTCGAAGAAGTTCTTCCCGAGCGCCGCCCCGGTCCCGACGGCTCCGGCCATCTTCCCGGCGCAGACCCTGGGCATTGCCTCCTCGAGCCTGACCTTGTGCCTGATCATCTCGGCGATGTAGCCGGAGACCTTGAACCCGTAGGTGATGGGTATGGCGAACTGCGCGTGGGTCCTCCCGATCTCGAGGGTGTCCCTCTCCCTCTTGGCGAGGGCGGCGAACGTCATGATGAGGTCGTCGACATCATCCATTATGATCTCCATGGCCGCCTTGAGCTGGAGGGCGGTGGCGGTGTCGACTATGTCGTTGGAGGTCGCGCCGAGGTGGACGTACTTCCCGGCGTCGCCGGAGCACTGCTCGGTCATGGCCTTGACCATCGCCATGAGGTCGTGGCGGGTCTCCTTCTCGATCTCCTTGATCCTGGAGACGCTCACGACGTCGAGGCTCGCCACGCGGGTGATCTCGTCGGCTGCGGACTGGGGGATGGTGCCGAGGGAGGCGTGGGCCCTGGCGAGGGCGGCTTCGACCAGCATCTGGTTCTGGATGCGGCTGTCCTCGCTGAAGACGGCTTTCATCTCGTCGCGGCCGTAGCGATAGTCCAGAGGACATACGTTGCTCATTGGAATCGGGCCTGCCATCGAATCGCGATACTTAAATGTCCCTAGCCTGTTCCTGATTCCCCAGATTCCTTTAAGGATTTTAGACCACCGTGTTGGTGATCCAATTCTGTGGCGACCTGTGAGGTCCCACGATTCACAGCTCCGGGCTGAGGCCGCGGCCCCCGCGGCGCAGGATGTTCCTACTGGCATTCAGATCCCGAT
>CAVDQR010000061.1:7108-7941 GCA_963611065.1 Bacteroides ovatus | reverse complement strand
ATCGCCCTCTCCGTGGGGGATGCCGACAAGTCCACGCTGAACGAGGCCCAGAGGAAGATCGTCGGCGACCGCGCCGTGTTCGACCTGAAGGTCTCCGAGGCCGGCAAGACGTTCTCCGAACTCGGAGGGTTCGTCACCGTCACCCTGCCCTATGCGTTGAAGGCGGGGGAGGACCCGGACAAGGTGAGGGTCTACCACGTCGATGACGGCGGCGTCCTCAGGGAATACGCGACCAAGTATGACGCGGCCACCGGGACGGTGTCCTTCTCGACCGACCACTTCTCCTACTGGATGGTGGGGGTCATCGAGGGATCCCCCGAACCGACGCCCGAGGGTTCCTCGGGCGATAACGCATTGATGTACATCGCGGCGGCGATAGCCGTCGTGGCGCTGATCGTCGGTCTGTACGTCTTCCGCATAAGGGCGAACCGATCGTGAACAAACTGCGGGGAGACCCGCGACCTTACCGTCCCTCCGGGGACGGGATCCCCGTCCGGTCGGATCGGGGATTTTCTGATTTGTACAAGTCTACAAATTTGTAGAGTATGGGGTGGACCCCCTGCGGAAGGAGAGTTCCGCAGGAGTAAGGGCTTTCATTCCGCGCGGAGTGAGAGTCCACGTCGTAAACCGGTCGGCGGCGGAATACACATGAGAGAAAGAACCGCCTTCCTGTTTCAGTTCGATGAGGAGACAGAGGCCTCCGTCGCGATGTCGCATCGCATCCTTCGCCACGCCATGTGTCCATATATACGATTGCATTATCGGAATAGAAACTAGGTCCTAGATTATCCGGATGAACCGGCAACTTCCTTTCTCATTCAAACCCATTGATG
>CAVDQR010000061.1:0-7098 GCA_963611065.1 Bacteroides ovatus | reverse complement strand
GAGCAGTGAGATGAGTGCTCGCGCCTCGCGATGTCGCATCGCATCCATCGGTACGCTGTATGCTCTTTTATACGATTGCATTATCGGAATAGAAACTAGGTCCTAGATGATTAGGGTCCGATCGGCGCCTTCCTTTCTCATTCGGACCCATTGATGTATTTTAATGTACATCAATGAACAGAAAGTTCATATAACGTCCATCCTTCCGAGTGGACATGACAGAAGACGGCGACTACGGGGAATACGGCGGCTGCTACGTCCCCGAGACCCTCATGAACGCGGTGATCGAACTCGACCGCGCCTATCACGATTCCATCAAAGATCCGAGTTTCCTCGCCGAGGTCGACCGGATGAACCACGAGTACACCGGCAGGCCGTCCATGCTCTACTACGCGGACAGGATGACCAGGGACCTCGGAGGGGCGAAGATCTACCTCAAGAGGGAGGACCTCAACCACACCGGCGCCCACAAGATCAACAACGTCATCGGACAGTGCCTCCTGGCCAAGAGGATGGGCAAGACCCGCGTCATAGCGGAGACGGGGGCGGGCCAGCACGGCGTCGCCACCGCCACCCTCGCCGCGTACCTCGGATTGGAGTGCGAGGTGTTCATGGGCGTCCACGACGTGGAGAGGCAGGCCCTGAACGTCTACAGGATGGAGCTCCTCGGAGCGAAGGTCCATGCGGTCAAGGAGGGCACCGGCGTCCTCAAGGATGCCGTCAACGAGACCATGCGCGAGTGGACCCGCAGGGTCGACGACACCCACTACGTCATCGGCACCGTCATGGGTCCGAAGCCGTTCCCGGAGATGGTCTGCGAGTTCCAGAGCATCATCGGGCGCGAGGTCAGGGAGCAGATGATCTCCAAAGAAGGGCGCATCCCCGATTATCTATTGGCGTGCGTCGGCGGAGGGAGCAACGCCATCGGGCTGTTCCATCCGTTCATAGACGATAAGGATGTGAAGATGATCGGCTGCGAGGCGGCCGGGAAGGGCGTCGACACGGGGAAGCACGCGGCCACCATGACCAAGGGCACCACCGGCGTCTTCCACGGGATGAAATCCCTGTTCTGCCAGGACGCCTACGGGCAGATCGCTCCGGTATACTCGATATCCGCCGGCCTGGACTATCCCGGGATCGGTCCGGAGCACGCGTACCTCAAATCGCTGGACAGGGCGCAGTACGTCGCGGTCACCGACGACCAGGCGGTCAACGCGTTCGAGTACCTCTCCAGGACCGAGGGCATCATCCCGGCCATCGAGAGCTCCCACGCCGTCGCCCATGCGATGGAGATCGCTCCGACCCTGTCGAAGGACGACCTGATGGTGATCAACCTCTCCGGCCGCGGGGACAAGGACGTGGCGGCCATCGCCAGGTACAGGGGGAGGGACATCCATGATTGACGCCGATGCGCAGATCGCGAGGGCGTTCTCCAGGAAGGCCTTCATCCCGTTCGTCACCTGCGGGGACCCGGATATAGAGACCACTGAGGCGATAATCAGGGAGATGGCGTCCGCCGGGGCGGACCTCATCGAACTGGGGATACCGTTCTCCGATCCGATAGCCGAAGGCCCGGTGATACAGGGTGCCGATGTCAGGGCCCTGGCGTCCGGAACGACCACGGACATGATATTCGACATGGCCGAGAGGGTCAGGATGGATACCGATGTTCCGATGCTCGTCATGACCTACTTCAACCCCGTGTTCGTCTACGGATGCGACAGGTTCCTGCAGAGGTGCGAGGACGCAGGCATCTGCGCCATAATCGTGCCCGACCTCCCGTACGAGCAGAAGGGGGACATCCAGGACTGCTGCAGGGCCCACGGGGTCAGGCTGATCTCCATGGTGGCTCCGACTTCCGAGGGCCGCATCCAGGAGATCGCGTCCCATGCGGAGGGGTTCCTGTACATCGTTTCGTCTCTCGGCGTGACCGGCACGAGGACGAGCTTCGTCTCCGACATCGACGGGATGGTCGCATCCGTCAGGAGGGCCACGGACATCCCGTGCGCCATCGGGTTCGGGATATCGGATCCGGAGCAGGCGAGGAGGATGGCCGACATCGCCGACGGGGCCATCGTCGGATCCGCGATAGTCAGGATCATCGCCGAGCACGGCAGGGATTCCGTCCCTTACGTGGGAGAGTTCGTCAGGGCCATGAGGGCCGGATTGGACGCCTGAGGCGCTTCGTGGTGCCTGCGAGCGGTGGTCCCGTTCCTAGAGGTTTGTCGACCGTTGAGGGGAGCCAGGCGATCCGGAAAACCCGCTCGAGGTTCTCGAATCTCAGAAAAATCTGAAGTTCAACTTCATTTTTTCTAAAGCGAGCAGCACATAGGATTCTGTAATCCAATGGATGATTCCTCGGGGAGTCGCGGCCCCGTTCATCCATCCCGGACCTTTCTGGCCGCGTTCACGAACGCGGTCATCTTCGAGGGGTCCTTGACCCCTCCCGTCTCCACCCCGGAGGACACGTCGACGCCTTCGGGGGAGAGCCTCTCCACCGCCTGCGCCACATTGTCGGGGTTCAGGCCTCCCGACAGGATGTACGGGAATTGGACATCCTCGAGGAGGGACCAGTCGAACGTCTTCCCGGAACCCGCGCCCGCATCCAGGAGGATGTGATCGGCCTCGCAGGAGGCCGCCTTCTCGATATCATCCTTCGACCTCACCACGAACGCCTCGATCACCGGGACTCCCAGATCGGCTATCCTGCGATGGTACGCGGGGTCGTCGTTCCCGTGGATCTGCACCATGCCGACGGTGCCGTCGTCCACCAGGCGCCCGATGACAGAAGGGTCGCGGTCGACGGTGACGGCCACCGTGACGATGGAGGGGTCGAGGACGGCCCTCATCTCACGGGCGGTATCGGGGGAGACGCAGCGCCTGCTCCCCTCGTGGAGCACGAAGCCGGCCCAATCCGGCTTGGCTTCATTGGCGTACGCGGCATCGGTCCCGGACATCAGTCCGCAGATCTTGACGATCATGCCCTCATCGACTCCATCAGGAGCCTCCTGTCGGGGGCGCGCATGAACGTCTCCCCCACGAGGACGGCATCGAATCCCGCTTCGGAGAGCATGCGGACGTCCTCCGGCGAGGAGATCCCGCTCTCCGACACGGCGGTCACCGAATCGGGGATCGCGTCCCTGAGCCTCAGGCTGTTGCCTATGTCCACGCTGAACGTGGCGAGGTCGCGGTTGTTGATACCGATTATCTCCGCACCCGATGCCACAGCGCGCTCCGCCTCGGTCCTATCGTGGACCTCCACCAGGGCATCCATCCCCATGGATTCGGCCAGCTCCCTGTAGTTCTCCAGCTGCCTGTCGCTGAGGACCGACGCGATCAGCAGTATCGCCGACGCGCCGATCTCCTTGGCGCGGTAGATCTGATACTCGTCGATGATGAAGTCCTTCCTCAGGACCGGTACGGAGACGGTGTCCGCGATGTCCTCCAGGTACTCGTCCCTCCCCTTGAAGAAGTGGGGCTCGGTGAGCACCGATATGGCGGACGCGCCGATGGACTCGTACTCCATGGCGATCTCCCTGTACGGGAAATCGGTCGCGATGATCCCCTTGGACGGCGATGCGCGCTTGACCTCGCAGATGAAGGACATCCCGGGGGCGCTGAGCGCCCTGGCGAAGGGGAAGCCGGTGCGCCTGGGGCGGACCCTGCTTCCCTCTATCACCTCGGGGAACGGACGGACGGTCCGTTCGAAGGTCACCCTGCGGCGGGTGTCCTCGATGATGTCATCCAGAACGGTCGGCATGGGCCTCACCCGTCATCCTCACGAACATGTCGAGGCGGCGGAGCGCCTCGCCCGTGTCTATAGCGTTCTCGGCCATCTCGATGCCTTCGGAGATGGTCTCCGCCTTCCCGGCGGTGTACAGTCCGGCGCCGGCGTTCATCAGCACCGCGTCCCTCCTCGGTCCCTTGTTTCCGGACAGGATTGAGCGGGTGATTGCCGCATTCTCCTCCGGACCGCCTCCCACGAGGGAATCCCTCGGGCTCCTCTCGAACCCGAACTCCTCCGGGGACAGGACGTACTTCTCGAACGATCCGTGCCTGACCTCGCAGCAGGAGGTCTCGTCGCAGACGGTGATCTCGTCCATGCCGTCCCTCCCGTGGACCACCAGCGCGTTGTGCACGCCCATGCGGTCGAGCACGCGGGCGACGGTGTCCACCAGGTCCTCGGAGTACACCCCGGTGAACTGGTTGCCGGCGAACGCGGGGTTGGTGAGCGGGCCGAGGATGTTGAACACGGTCCTGAATCCGAGCTCCTTCCTGACGGGGGCCACGTACCTCATGCTCGTGTGGTACTTCTGCGCGAACATGAACGCGAACCCGCATCCGTCCAGGATCCTGGAGGAGTCCTCGGGCTCGATGTCCAGGTAGGCTCCGAGAGCCTCCAGGACATCCGCGGCCCCCGATTTGCTGCTCATGGCCCTGTTCCCGTGCTTCGCCACGGGGACGCCGCAGGCGGCGATGGCGAACGCCGATGTGGTGGAGATGTTGAACGTGCCCGTCATGTCCCCGCCGGTGCCCACGATCTCCAAAGCGTCCGTGTGGTCCCCGGGCAGCCTGAGGGCGTGGGCCCTCATCTCCGATGCGCTGGCGGCGATCTCCTCGACAGTTTCTCCCTTCACTTCCAATGCCGTGAGGTACGAGGCCATCAGGACCTGCGAGCACTCCCCGCTCATCATGGAGTCCATCGCATCCCTCGCCTCGTCGTATCCCAGGTCCTCACCGGACAGCAGCTTCCTCACAGCCCCGCTGACAGCGTTCATATCCTGACCTCCATGAAATTGCGTATGATCGCCGGACCTTCCGGCGTCAAGATGGATTCGGGGTGGAACTGGAGTCCGAACACCCCGTTCTCGGTGTCCTCCACGGACATGACCTCCCCGTCGTCGGCGACCGACGTGATCCTCAGACCGGACGGGAGGGTGGACGGGTCCACGGCGAGGGAGTGGTACCTCCCCACCTGCGCGGTATCCCCGAGTCCTTTGAAAAGCTGAGAATCCCTTAGATCCACGACCGAAGTCTTCCCGTGCATGAGCCTGCGGGCGTATCCGACGGTGGCGCCGTACGCCTCGCAGATTGCCTGGTGGCCGAGACATACGCCCAATACGGGCACCTTACCGCGGGCGGCGAGGATCAGGTCCTCGCAGATCCCCGCATCGGCGGGCCTGCCGGGCCCGGGGGACAGGACGATCCTGTCGGGATTCGATTCCAGGATATCCTCGACGGAGACGGCGTCGTTCCTCACAACTTTGACATCATCCATCGAGCCGAGCAGCTGGTACAGGTTGTACGAGAAGCTGTCGTAGTTGTCCACGAGCACGGTGGTCATTCCAATCCCTCCGATGCGCGCTCGACGGCTTCCACGACCGCCTTCGCCTTGTTGATGCACTCGCGGTACTCGTTCTCCGGCACGGAATCGGCCACGATCCCGGCGCCGGACCTCACGAACACCTTCCCGTTCTTGCGGTACGCTATCCTGATCCCGATGCAGACGTCCATGTTCCCGGCGAGGTCGATGTATCCGATCGCACCGCCGTAGATCCCGCGCTTGCAGTCCTCCAGGTCGTCGATTATCCTGCACGCCGAGAGCTTCGGAGCCCCGGAGAGGGTCCCGGCGGGGAGGACGGATTCTATCGCATCCATGGCGTCCATCCCGTCGGCGATCCTCGACCTGACGGCGGAGCCGATGTGCATCACGTGGGAGAAGCGCTCGATCTCCATGTACCGCTCCACCTCGACTGAACCTATCGCGGACACGCGGCCGAGGTCGTTCCTCCCGAGGTCGACGAGCATGTTGTGCTCGGCGAGCTCCTTCTCGTCGGAGAGGAGCTCCTGTTCGAGTCTCCTGTCCTCTTCATCGGTCTTCCCGCGGGGCCTCGTCCCCGCGAGGGGGAACGTGCGGAGCACCCCGTCCTTCAGCTTAACCAGCGTCTCCGGCGAAGCCCCGGCGACCTCCACGTCGGTGCCGGACAGGTAGAACATGTACGGCGACGGGTTCGTGGTGCGGAGCACGCGGTAGACGTCCAGGAGGCTACCTTCGAAACTGGCTTCCAGCCTGTTGGACAGGACCACCTGGAAGATGTCGCCCTCGCGGATGCGCTCCTTCCCCTGCTCGACCATGCGGCAGTAGCGCTCCTCGGAATGCATCGGTTCGAACGGGGACAGGAGATGCGCTCCCGGGTCCTCCGCGCGGGGACCGTTCCTGATGATGTCAACGATCCTGTCGATCTCGTCGCACGCCTGCTCGTACGTCCTGCCGTGTCCGGCGTGGACGATGACGGTGATGGTCTGGCGGAGGTTGTCGAAGGCGACGACCTTGTCGAATAGCATCAGGTCGGCGTCCTTGAAGCCCTCGTCGTCCTCCGCGCGGAGATCCAGCGACGGCTCGGCGTATTTGATGTAATCATAGGAGAAGTAGCCCACGAGGCCCCCGGAGAACGGAGGGAGGCCCTCCATCCTCGGGATCCTGCGCTCCGCGAGGATCCTCCTGATCTCGCCCGAGGGGTCGTCGGTATGGAACGTGCGGATCGCGCCGCCCTCGTTGATCGTGACGTCCCCGTCGGAGCAAGCGAATCCCAGCGCCGGTTCGAAGCCGAGGAAGGTGTACCTGCCCCTGCGCTCCCTGTCCTCCATGCTCTCCAGTATGAAGCAGTGATCGTCCACCGCCAGGAGGGCCGAGAGCACCTCGATGGGGGTGCGGACGTCGGACAGGATCTCGCGGGTCACCGGCACCGAACCGTACTCGGTCAGCAGGCCTTGGACCTCTTCTTCGCTCGGGCTGTGCATGAGCATCATCTCTTTCTGACCGCCCATGACCCATTTGGTATATAATGTATTCTTTTGTGTAGTAATGTATACTTTTATTCATTGAACCGCTGAAAGAGCATGAACGCGCGATATGTGACTAATCGAGTTCGGCAACGGATCTGGATGAACGAGGGACTTGCGGGAGGCGATCATTGTCCATAGGGTTTATCGCCTCGGGACGCGGGGCGCTTCGAACGACATCTTCACAGGACCGCGTCTATGTGGGGTGCGGAAGTCACGCGAGGTCACGTCGTAGAATCGATGATAGGGGATTCG
>CAVDQR010000060.1:0-8007 GCA_963611065.1 Bacteroides ovatus | reverse complement strand
TCATCGGAGCCTATGCCATCGGCATGTTCAACTTCGACTACATAACCGCCGAGATAACGCCTTCCGGATGGACCTGGTCCATCGGCGACATCGCGCTGCTCCTGGGATGCCTGGCCATCGCGCAGTGGAGCGCCTGCGGCTGGGAGACCGCCGCCATCTACGGGCCCCAGTACGAGGACCCCGCCCACGACGTCCCCAAGGCATTGATGTCCTGCGGGTTCATCTGCCTCATCCTGTACTTCTTCGTGTCCTTCAGCGTCTACGGGTCGCTGGGGATCGACGGGGTCAACGAGGCCGGGTACGCAACGCTCGTCCCCATCGCCGAGGCCGTGTTCGGCCATGCCGGCTCCTACGTGGCGCTGGCCCTGCTGGTCGTGGCGATGATCCTCATCGTCCAGACCGGGTTCCTCGGATCGTCCATGACATTGGATTCCATGGCGAGCGAGAAGAACATGCCCGAGTGGTTCGGGAAGAAGAACAAGTACAACATGCCCACGAACTCGATGATCTTCGTCGCCGCGTTCAATCTCGCCCTGACCCTGATCATCGCCATCAGCGGGAACGTGCTCGGATCCTCCGACACGATCATGACCATCCTCTCCGCCGGATCCATCGGATACGCGTTGGCGAACGGCATCGCCGTCCTGGCGCACTACAGGATGTGCACCGCGGCCAAGTTCGCCGACCTGGAATCGCCGTTCAGGCTGCCCAGCGGATGGAAGTATCTCAGTCTCTGCATGTTCGTGCTGCAGATCCTGTATATCCCCTGCCTGGTCTACTGGAGCTGGACCCTGTCCGGGGGATTCACGCCGGCCATCGTCGGTGCCGTGGTCCTCCTGGCGTACATCCCCGTGTGGATCATGACGCAGAACAGGAACGCCGAGATCAGGGATGCCGAGAACGAGAACGCCGCCGTCCGGGCGGAGTGATAAACCCTCCAGGGGTCGGGATTCCCGACCCCGCCAATGTTCGGAGTAACATCCGAATACCATTAATTGACACGTCATCATACGAACATGTTCGTATACGTGCCAGCACCGAATACTTATGGCCCGAAGATGTTAAACGATGGATAACGTATCCAGCCTACATGGAAGGCGTTACGCGCATAGGCGTCTCTTTGGAACCCGAGCTCCTGAAGCTCTTCGACGAATCGATCTCGAAGAAAGGTTATGTGAGTAGGTCGGAGGCCATCAGGGACCTGGTGCGCGATTCCCTCGCCGAATCCGAGTGGAAGAACGAGGAGGAGTGGATGGTCGGTACCGTCGTCATGGTCTACGACCATACGATGACGTCCGTCGGGGACAAGCTCACCGACCTGCAGCACGCCCACCAGCCCCTGGTCACGACATCGGTCCACGTGCACCTCGATCACGACAAGTGCATGGAGATCCTCATCTGCGAGGGCAAGCTGAAGGACCTGAAGAGATTCGCCGACGAGGTGATCTCAATCAAAGGTGTTCTCAGAGGAAGGCTCACCATGGCGGCTCCCAGTACAGGGAACCTTCACCATGTCGGGCACAGGAACCAGTGAACCCTCGGACGGGACCAACCCGTCCACTCCGACAACAACGGTGGACAGCCTCTTGTTGTCGTTGCCGAACCATCCGTTGATCTGATCGGCGGTCTCCGGCGACGGGAAGTAGGTCCAGGACACGGTGTCCTCGGGCACGTCCCACTCCATCCTGCAGGCCCTCATGACCATGCGCGCGTCGTAGGGGGCGATCTTCTTGGGATAGAGGACGAAGTTGTCCGTGAACCAGATGACGTCGTCGCGGGCCTTGTATTCGGCGAGCATGCCCGGAGGCACGTCGTGTCCGACGATGACCCCGCGGTCGTCCACCATCTCCATGGTGATCTTGTCCGGCCTCTTGAAGTCGGAGTTGCAGAACATGACGAACAGGTTCTTGCGCGAGGCGCAGGTGACTATGCCGACGTTCTCCATCCTCAGGCCGCAGGTGGCGGTCTTCAGGGATTCCTCGGTCTCGACGAGGTCGCCCATCTGCGCGTGGCTGATCGGCTCGACCCTCAGGACTCCCTCGCATCCGCGGAGGTATTCGACATAGTCCTCGTAGAACATTGGTATGGCGTATCCATCCATCCATTATAAAAGCGACGGAAACGGGATGGATTCGGACAATTTTGACAAATGGAGGGACATGCCCGATCCGGGGAGGCCGATTGTTGTTACGTATTTCGGCAATCGTACGTATCGGAGACAGAGCCAGACTCCCGATCGGGGCCGTTCCGACACTCTAGCCAGATTTCAAACTGTATTCAGAAATCATTATATCGCGCCATCCAGTCCCCAGCGGGCGATGAAGAAGCTGATAATCACCGAGAAGGCCAACGCCGCCCGCAGGATATCGACTATCCTTTCAGACGGCACATCCAAGTCCTCCTCTTCCGGAGGCGTGACGGTGATATCCTTCGAGGCCGGGGGCGACGAGTACAACGTCGTGTCCCTCCGCGGCCACATCATCGAACTGGACTATCCGCCGGAGTACAACGACTGGGGCGCAACGGACCCCGCAGAGCTCGTCCACGCTCCGCAGATCAAGACCGTGAAGGTCAAGTCCATCCTGAACACCATCAAGGATCTGGCCGCACAGTCCGACGAGGTCATCATCGCGACCGACTACGACCGCGAGGGAGAGCTCATCGGGATGGAGACGGTCAAGGAGATCGGCATCGGGATGGGGTCCGTCAAGAGGGCCAAGTTCAGCGCCCTCACGAAAGGGGAGGTCGAGGCGGCATTCGAGAGCCTCACCGAACCGAATGAGAAGTTAGCGGACGCCGCCGAGGCCAGGCAGATCATCGACCTGTCCTGGGGCGCCGTCCTCACGAGACTGATCTCCCTGTCCTCCGGACAGGTCGGGAAGAACTTCATGTCCGTCGGGAGGGTCCAGAGCCCCACGCTCAAGCTCCTCGTCGACAGGCACGAGGAGATCGAGAGGTTCGAACCCAAGCCCTACTGGGAGATCGTCGGGAAGTTCGGGATGCTCGCCTTCAGGGGCGACCACGCCGACAACCCGTTCTGGGAGAAGGACCAGGCCGACGCGATCCTCGCGATCGTGGAGGATGCAGGGTCCGGGAAGGTCACATCGTACGAGGTGGAGACCAAGGAGGAGTTCAGACCCTCCCCGTTCGACACCACGCAGATGCAGGTGGAGGCCAACAAGATCGGGATCCCCCCGACCACGGCCATGAAGCTCGCCGAGGATCTGTACACCGGCGGTTACATCTCGTACCCGCGTACCGAGAACACCGAGTACCCCCGCAGCCTGTCCCTGCGCTCGGTCCTGGAGAAGCTCAAGGACGGGGCGTTCAAGTCCGAGGCCGAGGAGATCCTGTCGCAGGAGAAGATCGTGCCCTCCAGGGGCAAGAGGAGGACCACGGACCATCCGCCAATCTATCCGACGGCCGGAGCGTCGCCGGACAAGATGAAGGGCGACAAGTGGAAGCTCTACGAGCTCATCGTCAGGAGGTTCCTGGCGACCGTCGCTCCGAATGCCGAAGCCGAGGTGACCAAGTGCACCATCGACGTCGCAGGGGAGACGTTCAACGCGGAAGGTTACGTTCTCAAGAAGAAGGGCTGGAAGAAGTACTACGGCAAGTACCTCAAGGCGAACGACGCCAGGCTCCCGGCCATGAAGGTCGGGGACGACGTCGAGATCAGGTCGATGTCGCTGGTCGAGTCGGCCACCAAGCCCCCCTACAGATACAATCAGGGTTCCCTGATCCAGGAGATGGACCGTCTCCAGCTGGGGACCAAGTCCACCAGGCACGACATCATCGGGAAGCTGTACTCCAGGAACTACGTCCAGGGGAACTACATGATCCCCACTCCGAGCGGCATCGCTCTGACGAAGGCTCTGGAGAACCACGGCGGAGGCATCACCGAGCCGGATATGACGGCCAAGCTCGAAGCGGACATGCTCAGCATCTCCGACGGCGCCAGGACCCTGGATTCCGTCGTCAAGGAGTCGCAGGACATGCTGTACAGCGTGGCCGTGCAGATCTCCAAGGATTCCGAGGAGATCGGCAGCGAGATCAAGGCCGCCCTGCACTCGCAGCAGCACATCGGAACGTGCCCCACATGCGGGAACAGTCTGACGATCAAGCGCTCCAAGAACGGGAACTTCATCGGATGCGACGGGTACCCGGACTGCAAGCGCGCCTATCCGATACCGCGCGGCGCCCTCATACAGACCACGGAGACGGTCTGCGAGGTCTGCGGGCTCCCGCAGCTCAGGATCATCAGGAAGGGCATGCCCCCCTCCGTGCAGTGCATCGACCCGAAGTGCACGAGCAACACCGAGAAGAACGACCTCGGTCCCTGCCCGACCTGCGAGAACGGACGCATCAGGATGATGTACTCCAAGGCGGGGAAGCGCTTCGCGGGATGCTCCGAGTGGCCCAACTGCACTCAGACCTATCCTCTGAGGCCCAGGGGCAGCATCTCGTACGCCGGGAGGCAGTGCACCATCTGCAAGGCGCCGATCGTCAACCTCGGCAATGCGGAGGAGTGCATCAACCCCGATTGCCCCGGACGCAAGAAGTCCGCCAAGACCAAGCCGAAGGAGGAGGGCGAGGAGAAGCCGAAGACGGTCAAGAAGAAGACCGTAGCACGCAAGCCCGCCAAGTCCAAGTCGGCGAAGAAGACCGAGGCTCCGGAAGAGTCCTGAGTCCTCCCTATAATGCGTGCGCGAGGGGGTGCCATACCCCCTTCAGTATAGTAACACGATTCTATAATTTCGTGTTAAATTTTCACAATCTTAGATAGACAGAACATCTACCTTCGGAGCAGCAGTCCGTCGGGTTGCTCGATGCCGTTGAAGTGGTCGTTCATGACATCGATCTCGTTGGAGATCCTGCGGTTGCGGCACGAGGTGCATTCGAGCTCCTTGCCCAACTTCAACCTCACCTTCATCTCGGAGCGGTCGAGAACGACGATCCTTCCGCACGTGCAGTAGACGCTCATCATGGACTCCTCCGCCAGAGTATCCAGCGTACGGAGGTAGCCCTTCCCTGACGCGTGGCTACCGCTAGCGATTCTGTTCTTCCCGATCAATCCTCTCCCCCGAGATTCGCACTCTCAACGGGTACCGACCATCCATAACCGGACGCCGTTTCGTGCAATCTCCCTCTAACTGTAGTGCACATATAAGCCTTCCCTAGAGGGGGTTTTTAAGCTTCTCGAGTACACCCCGTTAACCTTCGTTTTCCAGTGGAAATGGAGGGGTTTTCACTCAGATAGTTTTATATAATGGAAATATGGGAAAATCGGACCCAATCAGCCAACTCTCCGGGTCCGATAGAATACAATATAAGGGGACGGCCGGGAGGTCCCGGCCGCCGTTGAAAGCTCAGACCCTGAACTTGGACATGCCGGGGAAGCGGGCCTTGGAGCCCAGCTCCTCCTCGATCCTCAGGAGCCTGTTGTACTTCGCCGTGCGCTCTCCGCGAGCGGGTGCGCCGGTCTTGATCTCGCCGCTGCCCCATCCGACGGAGAGGTCGGCGATGGTGGCGTCCTCGGACTCCCCGGACCTGTGGGACACGACGACGTTGTATCCGTTGGCGAAGCTCATGGCGGCGGCCTCTCCGGCCTCAGTGATGGTCCCGATCTGGTTGACCTTCAGCAGGAGGGCGTTGGCCGCGCCGCACTCGATGCCGCGCGAGAGGCGCTTGGAGTTGGTGACGAACAGGTCGTCGCCCACGATCTGCACGTGGCTGCCGATCTTCTTCGTGAGTTCGGCGGTGGTCTCGAAGTCGTCCTCGAAGAACGGGTCCTCGATGCTGACGATCGGGTGGTCCTTGGTCAGCTGCACGTAGTGGTCGGCGAGCTCCCCGGCGGACAGCTTCAGTCCGTCGACGGAGTACACGCCGTCCTCGAAGAACTCGGAGGATGCGGCGTCCATGGCGAGGAACACGTCCTTCCCGGGCTTGTATCCCGCATCGGAGACGGCGTCGGTGATCGTCGTCAGGGCCTCGTCGACGGTGTTCACGGGGGGAGCGAACCCTCCCTCGTCGCCGATGTTGATGGCGCTGGCGCCGTATCTCGCCTTCAGGAGGTCCTTGAGGCTCATGTAGACCTCGGAGGACATGCGCAGGCAGTCCGAGAAGGACTTCGCGCCGGCGGGGATGATCATGCATTCCTGGATCTTCAGGTCGCCTCCGGCGTGCTTCCCGCCGTTGATGATGTTCAGCATGGGGACCGGCAGGGTCGCGTGGTCCTTCCCGATGTGCTGGTAGACCTCGACGCCCTCGGCCATCGCTCCCGCGCGGACGGCCGCCAGGGACACAGCGACCATCGCGTTGCCCCCGAGGTTGGATTTGTTCTCCGTGCCGTCGAGCTCGATCATGGTGCGGTCGATGCCCTCCTGATCCGCGGGGTCCATGCCGACGATCGCCTTGGCGATCGGCCCGCGGACGTTCTCCACGGCCTTCAGCACGCCCTTCCCGCGGTACCTGGTCTTGTCCCCGTCCCTGAGCTCCAATGCCTCCCAGGTCCCCGTGGATGCGCCGGACGGCGCGATCGCCGAGATCCTGTGTCCCGCGACGGTGATCTCAGCCTCGACGGTGGGGTTGCCCCTGGAGTCGAGGACCTCCCTCGCCCATACCTTCTCTATCCTCATCGTATTCACTCCTTCTCCGAATATTCGACCATGTTGTGCAGGATGATGCCCTTGTCCTTGTCCGTGAGGACCGAAGGGTCCACGGACACCGCCAGGGTGCACATCCTCGTCTTCCCCGACATGAGCTGCTGCAGCATCAGCAGCGACTGGTTGATTCCGTCCGCCGAGATGACCTCGCCGAACTTGTCGAAGACGACCACGGGTCTTTCCTTCTGGTCCATGAACGCCCTCACGAGCGATGTGATCGTCCCGATGTCGCCGATGCTCTCCGATCCGGCCTTCCCGTTCGAGGAGAGCGTCAGCACCTCGATGGTGCCGTACGAGAACCTCTCCTTGACCGCCTTGGACCTGTCCGTGGTGACTATCATCACGTCGTTGGCCTCCGGGTCGAAATGATTCACGAACCTGTACGCCAGCTCGGAATCCTGCTCGAACATCACGTAGGATGTCCCGAAGGACACGTCGAGCATCTCCGGCGGCTCCCTGTCCGTCTTCTTCTTCCTCCTGAGGAAGCCGAAGAGACGCCGCTTCTCCTCCTTGGGCTCCTCGCGGGGTTCGTCCTCCTGGAGTCCCCTGATCGCGGAGACTATGTCGCTGGACTTGAACGGCTTGTCCACGCTCGCTCTGATGTACGGGCTGTCCTTGGGGACCAGCTCGGTCGCGTTCTTGAGCAGGACGACCTTTGGTTCCGCTTCCGGGACCTCCTCCTTCAGGAGGGTGAGGTAATGCAGTCCCTCCTCGTCCCCGACCAATGAGTCGAGGACGACGACGTCGGGCAGGAAGTCGGCCGTCTTGGTTATCGCTTCCTGTATGGTCCCGGCCGTGCGGATTATGTATCCCTCATCGGACAGGATGTCCTTGACGATCTCCTGGATGGCGACGTTGTCGTCCACTATTAGAATCTTCATCGGAGCCTCGGACGGTCCATGGGGGTAGCCGTTATTATGGTGTCGGACGGCCCCGATGGGGACGTCCCGATAGCTCGCGCTGGTCTGATATTGACCGGCCCGGAGGGCCGTAAGAAAAACAAGCCGGCGCGAGCCGGAATCACTGCTTCCTGCTCTCTTTGGCCTTGGGCCTAAGATCGCCGCTTCCGCACTTCCTGCACCTGTCCGCCTTCTTGGGGTTGGTGGCGTAGCAGTTCATGCAGACGGTCTTATCGAGGAGCCTGTGCTCTGCCTCTTTGAAGCGTGCCATTCTAAATTCCTCTGGCTCCGAGTAACTGTAAGATGTATAAAAAGAGTGGGGACTCCCGCGGGTCCTCCTTCTTATAAAGGGGAGATGGCGCTCAGGGGAGCAGCGAGCGCTGCTTCACGAAGTCCTGGATGACCCCGGTCTCGGATCCCGGCATCTCGTGGGCCACGTATTC
>CAVDQR010000059.1:0-8309 GCA_963611065.1 Bacteroides ovatus | reverse complement strand
GGCCCCCACTCTAACTAATGAAGACCATCCTGTAATACTGACTGCACTGGTCTTCTTTAAGAGACCAACGCGATTCTCTATCGCTCATGCCTCAAAAGCATGACACGAGGGGCTCCGGCCCCCAATGGAAGATCGCGGAATCGGATGGGAGGGAACTCCACGCCGGTTTCGGAGCAGAGTTTATACGCATTGATAGCAATCCGACAGACGACATGGAGATAGCTAAAGGTAACGAGGACTTCGGCGAGATCATTCGTTCCGGCAGATACTTCGCCGACAAGAGTCTCCTGATCAGGGACATCGAGATGAGAGGCTCCAAGGCCTATCTCTTCACGAGGCCCCGCAGGTCCGGGAAGTCGCTCGCTCTCTCCATGATCGACCGGTTCTACAACGTCCAGCATGCTAAAGAGGAAGCCGAAAGGGACTCCTTCGAGGGCTTGAAGATCACCGAGTGCTCCGGTTACCAGTACTACAAGGAGAATATCCGTAACCGGTATCCTGTTGTCAGGATGAGTTTCAACGAGATCAGGTTCAAGGATGCGGAATCATTCGACAAAGCACTGTATCGGTACGTTCGTAAGAAGGTCAAGAGATTCATCGGCTATCTGAAATCATCGGATAGGTTGGACGAAATGGAGAAGTCGGATATCGATGAAATCCTGAACGGTGATGAAACGGATCCCGGTAGCATAGTGGAGATCATCTGTAATCTCCTCGAAATCCATCATGGCGTCAAGCCTATCCTGCTCATCGACGAATATGACAAACCGTTGTCCACCTCATATGGTCAGCCGTACTTCGGGGAATTGGCCAACAGTTACGGTTCATTCCTGGAAGTCATCGTAAAAGCTAATTCGCACCTTTCATTCACCGTCATCACGGGCGTACAGTTCGTCGTAGCCAGAGGGTTGGCCAGTGGCTTGAACAATCTCGACCACTACAGTGTCATCTCTTCGAGATTCGGACAGCATTTCGGCATCACGTCGGATGAGGCTGAGGAAGCCGTCAAGCGCCAGGTGGATGACCTGTTCCCCGATTGGTCCGAGGAGAGACGGAAGGAGTACGCCGACAGGAAGTTCGCCCAGGCGAAGGAATGGTACGACGGATACCGCATCGGAGGGTACGAGATCTTCAACCCCCTATCCATCATCAGCTTCATCGACGTGTGCATCGAGAAGGACCTCGCGCCCAAGGATTTCTGGAACGATACCAGTTCTGATATCATTCTCGTAGAGGTGCTGGGCGATTCCGACGAGGACACCCTGGAGGAGATAAGGAGGATATACTCCGTGGAAGGCGGACATGTCCTCGGCGAGCTCGACGACCGCAGCGTCCTCTGGTGCAAGGGCCATAGCTTGAACAGCAAAGAGGCCGTTCCGTTCCTGTTGTCCACGGGATACCTGACCGCGGAACCGGTCGAAGGCGGGTTCCGCGTGACGATTCCGAACAACGAGGTCCGTCAGAACTTCGATGCTCTCACGGAACACGTGCTGGATACGACCACTCCGAATGCCGTGAAATTGGTCGAGCACATCGTCGATAAGAAAGCGGGACTCGTGAAGGATGATCTGGAGCATCTCATGTCGGGGAAGTCGTACCTCGAAGGTTGGGCGGAACCCAAGGTCCGTTCCTGGCTGAGCACCGTATTCGCTTTGAGCGGATACCGGACCGTGAACGAGTACGCATCCGGGAACGGACGCTCGGACATCCTCATCCGCGACCACAAACGGAACCCTCCGATCCTGCTGGAGCTGAAGGTCCTCCAACCGAACGACGACACCGATCTGAAAGCGGCCCTGGATGAGGGGTTCGATCAGATCATCGAGCAGGGATACGCCGACCAGTACCAGCTTCCGGGCGTCATCGCGCTGGCGATCGCCGTGAAGAAGAAATCCTGTGAGGTTCGCTTCCTGTAAAATCCTGAAGGAGCGACCGCCGTCCCCTTCGGGGGACGGTCGGCCGTTCCGAAAAAGAGTGATGACGGGGGATGACCCCCGCCGTCGATCGTCTCAGCTCCACCAGTCGCCGTTGCGGCGGTCGATGGTCTGGTCCCTGTCGGGTCCGACGCTGACGATGTCCACCGGGGTCCTGAGGTACTTCTCGGTGAATTCGATGTACTCGCGCATCTCGCCGGGGAGGTTCTCGTACCCTCCCTTCACCAGCGCGGCGGTGTCGTCCCAGCCCTTCCAGCCCTTGAGGGTCTCGTAGACGGGCTTCGCCCTGTTGAGCTTGGAGATGGATGCGGGGAAGTGCTTGACCTCCTGACCGTCGATCTCGTATGCGACGCACACGGGGAGCTCCTCCACATCGTTGAGGACGTCGATCTTGGTCATGACGATGGATGTGAACCCGCACATCCTCTTGGCATGCTCCACGACGACGAGGTCCAGCCATCCGCAGCGCCTGCCGCGTCCGGTGGTGACCCCGAACTCGCCGCCCTTGGCCTGCAGCCTCTTCTCGGCCTCCTCGTCGAGCTCGGTGACGAACGGCCCCTCGCCGACGCGGGTGGTGTAAGCCTTCACCACTCCGAGCATCCTGTCGATCCTGTTCGGAGCGACCCCGGACCCGGTGCACACGCCTCCTCCGCAGGTCGCGGACGACGTCACGTAAGGGTACGTTCCGTGGTCGATGTCGAGCATGGCGCCCTGCGCTCCTTCGAAGATCACGTTGCGCCCCTCGTCCAGGGCGTCGTTCACCAGGACGGAGGTGTCGCAGATGCAGTCCCCGATCATGTCCTTCCAGCCCATCATCTTGGCGTGGATGGATTCCGGGGTGCACTGGCAGGGCTCCGCGCCCATGAGGTCCAGCATGTCCTTCTTGTAGGGCAGGATGAATCCGATCTTGTCCTTCAGGAGGTCGTCGTCCAGCAGGTCCCCGGCCCTGAACCCGATCCTGGCGATCTTGTCCTGGTAGGCCGGACCGATGCCCTTCTTGGTGGTCCCGACGACGTTCTTGCCGCGGTACTTCTCCTCGGCGCCGTCGAGCTTCTTGTGATAGTTCATGATGAGGTGCGCGCGGTCCGAGATGCGGAGGCCGTCGATGCTCCCGCCGGCCTGCTTGACCTGCTCGATCTCCTCGCCCAGCTCCTCGAGGTTCACGACGACCCCGTTGCCGATCACGGCGAGCTTCCCCTCGCGGACGACCCCCGAGGGCAGCCCGTGAAGCTTGAAGACCTTCCCGTCCACGACGATGGTGTGGCCGGCGTTGTTGCCGCCCTGGAAGCGGACGATGAGGTCCGCCTTCTCGTCGAGGTAGTCGGTGATCTTCCCTTTGCCTTCGTCTCCCCACTGCGCTCCGATGATGGCTAGTCCGGGCATTCTAAAACTCCTGCATCGAGGATGCCCAGGGGTGCTTTAACCTTATGGACGGGGAGCGTCGGGGCTCGCCTCGCGGTACAGCGGGATGAGCTCGTCTAGCGGGATGTCCGTCATGAACTCGGTGGGCGAGAAATGCGTCAGGGACGCGCGCCCGTGCCCCTTGAGGAACTCCACGAACTCGGAGATCTTGGGGGGCGACATCTTGAGGTGGGAGGACAGCTCGCTCATGTCGTAGACGAACACCTGCTCCTCCAGCTCGTTCCTCCAGAGGTCCAGGTACTTGGCGCACCTGCGCCCGTCGGCCATGCCCTCCGTGTCGAACCTGTTCAGGAACTCGACATCGTGCAGCGGTCCGAGCCAGAACGGCCCCAGGCGGTGGTCGTCGTCGACCACGGGGGACACGGAGCGCTCCATGGTGTCCATGTCGTACTGGAGGTAGCCCAGTTTGGCCAAAGTGGCGTCGGCCGCCTTCGCGCCCTCCTCTATCTGCACGTAGGTGCGGTAGTAGTGGTCGGCGTAGAAGGACAGCAGGGGCCTCATCCCCCTGTCGAACTTGGCCAGCTCGCGGGCGACGGTGCACATCAGGATGCGCAGGCCCCCTTCATGGCACATGTACCCGCGGATGGGCTCGCACTGGTATCTCCTGCGGCATTTGACGGCGTGGGCGCCGGCCAGGGGAGCCATGTCCGTCGCCGTGACCGCCAGTATCCCCCTCTTCCCGCATCCCCTTATGGCGGACTGCAGGAACGGGACCGGGGATCCGAAGGGATCGAGGTCGACGTAGTCGAAGGTGCGCTCGGAGAACAGGATGTGCATGTCCCTGTTGGATGCGGAGCAGTTGTCGAGATGGTTGAGCTCGATGTTGCGCTCGATCCAAGGAATCGCCGACGACGAGATGTCGTTGGCCACGACCTCGGAGCCGGGCACCTCGTTGGCGATGCGCACGGACCTGGAACCGGTGGCGGCCATGGCGTCGCCGACGGTTATAGAATCTCTTCCCAGCGCGCGGAGGAGCATGACGCTCACGTCGCGGTTGAAGGACATCTGCTCGTTGAAGAAAACCGGCCCGATCTTCTTGCCGGGGCCGTGTGTGGAATGCTGGAGCGGTACCAGGATGTCTGTGGATCCCTCGCGGATCACGGAGCCTTCCGGGTTCAAACGTTCTCACCGCTCATCAGGCGAACGATCTTGTAGGGCAGGAGGTTGCGGTTGGTCGGCGTGACCTCCAGGATGCGGACGTCGTCCCTCCTCCTGATGTCCTGGAGGAGGGGGTTCCTGGATTTCTTGTGAAGCGTGATTATCATGGGTTTGTCGGCGTCGAGGGCCTCCTTCACGGCGTCGATGAACGCCTGGGATTCCACCTCCATCTTCCCGACCTCGTCGATGACGATGATGTCGCAGTCGATGCAGGCCGCTTTGATGGCCTTGACCCCGACGGCCTCGAGCTTGCTCAGGTCCACGCCGATCTTCCCGACCATGACGCGGCTCTCGATGTCCGTGCTGGCGAACACCTCGGTCTCGCCGGTCATCAGGTCGCGGACCGTGAACCCGGTCTTGTGCCTCCCGTCCCCGACCGGCTCGTCGATCATGCCGCCGATCTTGATCTCCCCGTCTTTCAGCATCTCGATCACACGCAGTAGCGCGTACGTCTTGCCGGAACCGGGGAGGCCCGTTATCCCAATCTTGATATCAGCGATCATGAGCAACCTTGCCAGACGATAGGTCGGCCTATCCGGAATAGGATATGAGTTATTTAAATGATGTGTGGATAGTTCTGGATGGATGAAATGACCCAGGGTTTACCCCAAAGGCTCATACCACCTTGGAGACGTACATCAGAGGGTATGCCAGATCCTCGTCGTACCTGATCTCCGCCACCACTTCCGACTCCCCCACGCGGACGGTTATGACGGCGTCGATCATGTCCCCGGTGAGCGACGTATAAGAATATTCGTCGCCCTCCTTCGGGATCGCCCCCCTGTCGATCCTCACGACGGCGTCCTCCACGTAGGGCTGGACCCTGATGGCGTCGGCCATCGTCCTCTCCAATCCGGACACCGAAGAGGCGCTCACGGGCATGCCCACGAACTGGTGGTACAGCGTGCCCATCTTGATCCCCGCTTCGAACAGCGCCCTCTCCCTGTCGCCGCATGCGAACATGCCGTTGGCGCGTTCCTCCCTGTTCTCCATAGGAATCCCTCCGGGCATCAGGAGTACATCAGGTCCTTCCTGATGGCCTCTTTGGGCACCAGGCCCTTCAGCTTCCCGTCGTTGATGTCCACGGTCTTGAACGCCACGGCGATGAGGTGCGCTATGGTCTTCACCGAAGGCACCTGGTCGAAGTAGCTCTGGACGATCTTGAAGTAGATCTTGTCCCCGTCCGGCGACATGTAGAACCCGCCGTTGTTGATCGTGTTGTTGAGCACGTTCAGCTCGGGGACCAGCGCCCTGCTGGATTCCGAGGGGACGTCGAACATCAGGTAGCAGTAGATGTTCAGGGTCATGTTCCCCTCGTCGGACATGATCGCCATGCCGATGGGCAGGTCGTCGCCCATGGCGCTCAGCACCAGGTTCCCCTCGGTCTCCTGGTAGTTCAGGTCGAGGAAGTCCAGGGCCTTGGCGGCGTTGGTGATCGCTCTCTTGCTCGGATTGCCGAACACGCGATCGCCTCTTCTCCAGAGGGATGTAGTCCTTCGGCTCGATGATGTTGACGTAGGCGGGACGGAGGATCTTGTTGGACGTGATGATCTCCTCGATCCTGTGGGCGCTCCATCCGACTATCCTGGCGGTGGCGAACAGCGGGGTGTACAGCTCCTTGGGTATCCCGAGCATGTCGTAGACGAACCCGCTGTAGAAGTCCACGTTGGCCGTGACGCTCGTCGCATGGGGGCGCTTGGCCAGGATCAGTTCCGGAGCGAGCCTCTCCACGGTCTCGTAGACCCTGTAGTCGTCCAGCCTGCCCTTCTCGACCGCCAGCTTCTCGACGAACGACTTGAAGACCAGCGCCCTGGGGTCCGATTTGGTGTAGACCGCGTGCCCCATGCCGTAGATCAGCCCCTGGTGGTCGAAGACCTTCTTGTCCAGGATCTCGGTCAGGTAGCGCTTCATCTCCTTCTCGCTGTCGGTGTGCTTGACATGGCGCTTGATGTCGTCCATCATGTCCATGACCTTCAGGTTGGCGCCGCCGTGCTTGGGTCCCTTGAGGGACGACATGGCCGCCGCTATGACCGCGTAGGTGTCCGATCCGGACGAGGTGGTCACGCGGGTGGTGAACGTCGAATTGTTCCCCCCGCCGTGCTCCATGTGCAGGACCAGGGCGAGATCCAGGACGGTCGCCTCGAGGTACGTGTAGGACTTGTCCGGCCTGAGCATGCGCAGGATGTTCTCCGCGGTGGACAGGTCGGGGTCCGGGCGGTGGATGTACATGCTCTCGTCGTTGATGTAGTGGTTGTACGCGTGGTAGCTGTACACCGTGAGCATGGGGAACACGCTGATCAGGTAGATGCACTGCCTGAGGACGTTCTCGGTGGAGTTGTTCAGCGCTTTCTTATCGTAGGAGGCGAGGAACAGGATGCACCTGGACACGGAGTTCATGATGTCCTTGTTCGCCGCCTTCATGACGACGTCCCTGGTGAACGTGACGGGCAGCCTCCTCTCCTCGGAGAGGTGCTTCCTGAACTCCTCCAGCTCGGCCTCGTCGGGCAGGTCGCCGAACAGCAGGAGGTACGCGCACTCCTCGAATCCGAAGCGCTTGTTGAGGAACCCGCGGGTCAGGTCCTGGATGTCGTAGCCCCTGTAGCGGAGCTTCCCCTCGCAGGGCACCTTGACCCCGTCGACCATCTCGGTACCGTCGACCTGCGATATGCTGGTCAGGCCGACGACGACCCCGCTCCCTTTGCTGTCGCGGAGCCCTTTCTTGACGTCGTACTTCTCATAGAGCTCGGGGGAGAAGCTGTCGATGGACTCGCACATCTTCGACTTGCTCTCTATGAATCTCTTGTATTCGCTGTTCATCGGGATCCCCTGGCCTGATATGCCCCGATGCGCCGGTGGTCGGACGTCGGAGCGCGATGACGGTAGGATGGTGGCACGGTTCTTAACGATATTGTGTGCATCCAGTGTGACCGGGCGAAGTTCCGTAGTGCGCGGTATTCGTTCCGATGATTCGGGGGCTCGGAGAGTAGATATACATGGATATCTGTCCGACAATCGGGGTGTACGGAATGGAGAACTACGATACGGAGTGGAAGCTCATCTGGAAGAGCGATTATCTTCGCAACATCGCGGCTTTCGCCAACGGAGAGGGCGGGAAGCTCATCATAGGGATGAGCGACGACGGGAAGGCGATCGGTGTCGACGATCCCAAGCAGGTGGCCAAGTCCATATCCGACACCGTCCGCAACAGGCTTCACATCGTTCCGGACGTCCGTATCATCGAAGAGGATGGCGTGAACCTCATTCAGATAGATGTGGAGAAGCGCGGTTTCCCCGTCGACCTGGATGGCAAGTACTACAAGAAGAGCGGTAACACCACTCAAGAGGTCACGGGCAACGACCTCATCCAACTCATTTTGGAAACCAGAGGATTGACCTGGACTGACCAGGTGTTGGCAGAGAGCAAGGTAGCTTCCGCGGTCATATCGCAGGGCACCCTCGATTATATCGTGAGCAAAGGTGAGAGCTGCGGCAGGATGTCCAGCGAATCGAGGGCCGAATACCAGTATATAACATCTCATTTCGGGCTGTTGGAGGACGGACGTATGACGATTGCTGCCGCACTTCTTTTGTCCGATGATCCGTCTTTGATCGTTCCCGGTGCCTTCGTGAAGATAGGCAAGTTCACGGACGACAAGATCCTCATGGCCGAGGACTACATCCGCGGTCCTGTAGTCAAACAGGCCGACATGGTGATGGATACACTTGAGAAGAAGTATCTGAAGAGCAGGTTCTACCTCGAAGGGATAACCAGGAAGGCACAGTTCGAATATCCCT
>CAVDQR010000058.1:0-8355 GCA_963611065.1 Bacteroides ovatus | reverse complement strand
GACAACCTGCAGATGCTCAACGTGGAGATCGAGCAGGGGGAGATCCTGAACTCCGTCGCCGGGGCGATGTCGTACATGACCGGCAACGTCACCCTGGAAGCGAAGGCCAAACAGGGCGTCTGGGGCAGCATCAAGAGGTCGCTGACCGGCGCCTCGCTGTTCCTCGTGCAGTACAGGTCCGAGGGACGCGGAGTGGTCGGTCTCGCGCACGCCGCTCCCGGCAAGATCATGGACATCGACACGTCGAAGGGCGCGTGGTTCCTCCAGAAGACCGGATACCTGGCATCCGACGACAACGTCGAACTCGAGCTCGCCATGCAGAAGAAGCTCTCCTCCGCCCTGTTCGGCGGCGAGGGGCTCATCCTGCAGAAGGTCTCCGGTACCGGGATCGTGTTCATCTGCGGATGCGGGGACTTCGTGGTGAAGGATCTGGCGCCGGGTGAGATCCTAAAGGTCTCCACCTCCCACGCGGTCGCGTGGCAGGACACCGTGAAGTACGACATCTCCTCGATCGGGGGACTGAAGAACGCGCTCTTCAGCGGCGAGGGGCTGTTCATCACCACCCTGACCGGACCAGGCAGGGTCGTGCTGCAGTCCATGACCCTCGGGGACCTGGCGATGTCGCTGTACCCGTACATGCCGCAGAGCTCCAGCTGAGGTGGTTCCGATGGAAGACAAGGGGATGCATAACGAGAGGAAGGGCACGGGGAAGTCCGCAGTCGGCCTCCTGATCATCGCGGTGCTGATCGTCGCGCTGTTCGGGGCCATCGTGTGGGCCTTCTCGCAGCCCGGGTTCATGGAGGAGCTGGCGAACGTCCTGCTGATCACCGTCGTCGTGCTGGTGATCATCTGCATCATAGCGTACGTGGCGTACGCCTTCCTGGCCGTCGCGTTCTACGCCAGCAAAGGAGAGGTGGTCCAGAAGGGAGTGGACCACAGCATAGACGATGTCAAGGGCGTCGAGGGGAGGACCCTCGACGACGACCGCAACGACATCGCGGACCGCAAGGACCGAATCTGAAACTCCGAGGGGGTTCTCCCCCTCAATATTTCTTAATACGCTGTCGTTTTTCAGGAATCCAGATGCGGATACCTCTAGGCTGCCCAAAGTTCGACCGTCTCCTGGGAGGCGGGATCGAGTCCGGTTGCGTCACATTGCTCTACGGCGAGGCCGGCGCGGGCAAGACCAACGTCTGCCTCCAGGCGGCCCGCGAGGTGGCCGAGAAAGGGTCCAAAGTAGCCTACATCGACAACGAGGGTCTGTCTTCCGAGAGGCTGGAGCAGGTCTTCACCGGCGACGAGGACGCCATGAGGAACATACTGATCTTCCAGGTCCACAGCCTGGAGGAGCAGACCGACCGCATCGAGAAGATAGGGAAGCTGGCCGAGGTCAAGGCGATCTCGTTCGTGGTCATAGATTCCCTCACGATGTTCTACAGGCTCAGGCACGATGAGCCGAAGGCCCGCAACGAGTTCGTGAAGCAGACCGAACTCCTCCTGGAGATCGCCAGGAAGTACGACATGACCATCCTGGTCACGTCGCAGGTCTACTCCAACATCTCCAGCGGGCGCGTCGAGTTCCTGGGCGGCCATGCGCTGAACCACAACGCGAAGACGATCCTCCGTCTGGAGAAGATGGAGAACGGCCGCAGGAAGGCCGTCATCGTGAAGCATAGAAGCCTCCCCGAAGGGAGGAGCGTCTTCTACCGGATCACGGAGACCGGGATAGAAGACGCTTGAAGTGTTTGTTCAGAGCTCCCTGTCGATGGAGTATCTGGCGAGGGCGATCATGAACTCCTTGTCCTCGCTCTCGGGAAGGAATCCGATCGTCTCGATGGCGCGCTCGACCTTGGACTTCGCCATCTGCATGGCGTAGTCGATGGATCCGGCGTCGATCATGATCTGCTTGGCGCGGGCGCACTCCTCCTCGGAGGCATCCATCTTGCCGAGGATGGATTTGAACTCCGCCAGCTTGGCGGGGTCGTCCTTCAGGGCGGCGATGGTGTGGGTGACCATGACGGTGCACTTGCCCTTCCTGATGTCGTTGCAGTTGGATTTGCCGGTCTTGGCGGGGTCCCCCATGATCCCGAGGTAGTCGTCGAAGATCTGGAATCCCAGGCCGGTCTCGATGGCGTAGTCGTGGATGGCCTCTGCGGTCTTCTCATCCGCGCCTCCGACGATGGCCCCTCCCGCGGCGGCGGCCGCGAACAGGACGCTGGTCTTCAGCTTGATCGTCTCCAGGTACACTTCCTCGGACACGATGTTGCCCTCGTTGTTGACATCCATCTGCTGCCCGCGGGCCAGGTCCCATACGGCCTGGCTGACGTAGCGCAGCGCGCCCCTCATCCTCTCGGCGGGGATGTCCAGGTCGCAGATGATCTGATAGGCTTTCGCGAACAGCGCATCCCCGGCCAGGACGGCGGTGGGCATGCCGAACTTCACGTGGATCGTGGGCATCCCCCTGCGCTCCTCGTCCCCGTCCATGAGGTCGTCGTGGATCAGGGTGAAGTTGTGGATGTACTCGACAGCGACGGCCAGGGGGACCGCTTTGGACCTGTCCCCTCCGACCGCTCCGCAGCAGGCGACCGCCATGGCGGGCCTCATCCTCTTGCCTCCGCGGTACGGGTACTGCCTCGATGCCTCCATGAGGTTCGAGGGCTCCTCGTCGCCGATGTAGCTCTTGATCGGTCCGTCCAGTTCGGCGGACATCTTCTTCAGATATTCCTTGGCGTCAATCATAGCGAATCAACCCATTGCCTGGTCTCTCCGAGGATGACGTGGCGGGTCTTCGCCAGCGCCGCCAGGTCCTTCGAACCCGTCAGCAGCATCGCCGCGCGCAGCTCCTCTTGGATGATCGTAAGTTTGTTCTTCACGGCCTCGGCCGATTTCGTGGCCTCCCTGATGACCGCGTTGGCCACCCCGGCGCACGTCGCTCCCAGCGATATGGCGGATGCCACATGGGTCCCGTCCAGGACGCCGCCCGATGCGATGACCGGGAGTCCGCATCCCACGGTCTCCAGCACGGATGCGGGGGTCGGTATCCCCCAGTCGAAGAAGGTCTCCCCCATGCTGGTGCGGATCTCGTCCCCGGCGCTCATGGCGCGGTAGAGCTCGACGGCCGCGAAGCTCGTCCCTCCCATGCCGGCCACGTCTATGCCGCGGACCCCGATCCCCTTCAATCTGTCCGCCACGTCCCTCGAGATCCCGGCGCCGGTCTCCTTGACCATGATCGGGTACTCCAGGGCGAGGCTCCTGATGGCGTCCCTGACGCCGGCCCCGTTGGTGTCGCCCTCGGGCTGCACCACTTCCTGAAGGAAGTTCAGGTGGACGGCCATGATGTCCGCGTCGATGAGGTCCTTGGCCTGTCCCACCATCTCGGAGGTGAACATGTCCTTGCTCTTCTGCGGGACCAGCTGGGGCGCTCCGACGTTCCCTATGACCAGGGGGACGTCGTAATCCTTGATGACCGAGTAGCTCTCGGGGCAGGTGCCGGTGATCCCGGCCCTCTCGCTCCCGACTCCCATGCCGATGCCGAGATCGGCGCAGGCCTCGGCGATGTTGGCGTTGATCTTCGTGGCTCCCGGGAACCCGCCGGTGATGGCGGTGACTATGAGCGGGAAGCTCAGTTTCTTCCCGAAAAGCCAGCATGTGGTGTCGATGTCGTCCATCCCGATCTCGGGGAGGGCGTTGTGGACGAGCCTCACGTCGTCCCAGTAGCAGTGTCCGGGTGCGATCCTCTCGTTCATGCATATCTCGATATGGTCGGCCTTCCTGTCTCTGATTGTCATGGCGGTCACATCCTGGCGACCGTGCATGTGACCTCCTCCCCTTTCAGGAGGGAGAGGAGCCTTCCGGGCACGGTTCCGTTGATCAGCACGCAGTCCCTGTCGGGGGTGCACATCCTGAGCATGGCTTCCATCTTGTTGCGGACCCCTCCGGTGACGTCCGCGACGTTCTCCTCGGAATCCACGCTTTCCATGATGTCCTTCGTCACCTCGGGGATGAGCTTCGCATCATCGTGGAGCTTGGGGTTCTTATCGTACAATCCGTCGATGTCCGAGACGAACACGACACGCTCCGGCTTGAAGACGTCGGCCATCAGCTCCATGAGCTGGTCCCCGGACACGATGCAGAATCCCTTCTTGCGGTCCATGACGACGTCGCCGAACATCACGGGCATGATCCCGACGTGGGCGAGCCTGCGCATGGGTTCGGTGTCCCCCGGGACGAGCTTCCCGTCCTCGGCGACGAAGCAGTTGCCCGGAGCGACGGACGCCGCCGGGATCCCGCAGGCCATGAGCTCGGAGGTCAGGAGCATCCCGAGTTCCATGGCGTCGTGATGGACCATCGCGGCGGCCGCGACCTGGCCGTAGTCCACGAGTCCGTTCTGGATGGAGTACTTCTTGGCGAGCATGTGCCCGAAGGACCCCGCTCCGTGGACAATCATGACGGAACGGCCGGATTCGGCGATCTCCCTGCAGAGGCGGGACGCCTGCTCCTGGTTGAATTTCTTGTACTGGGACTTGTCGGTGATGACGCTTCCGCCAAGTTTGATCAGTATCATCGAATCGGGGCTATTGCTTCAGGGTATAAAGGATGCGCACCCGCGCGAAGAGGAAAAGAGCTGACGCTCAAGAGGTAGAATGAAAAAGTGGTTGACAGCGTGTCTGAGTTCCCGTACGCTTGCGCAGTACAGTACAGACAGATACGCGGGCGGACTTTACTTCCGGGTTCGGGAAGGGACCGGGTGTTGCCCCGCCGCTTTGGCCGTCATACCGAAACATGGGATATCTGTCAAGTATTTAAAGTTATCGGACGAGTCCGAGTTGACACGCCTCAAGATCGTTCGGGATACGCTTTTACGGCCCTTCGGCGATTACATCCCGATGGGCTTTTTCACTCGCAGAAAGGAGAAGAAGGAAGAGAAACAGGCCGAGGCGACGCCGAAGGCCCCCGAACCCAAGACTGAGTCCAAGCCGGAACCCAAGGCTTCCGAGCCGAAGCCGGTCGTCGAGTCGGTCGAGAAGGCCGAGAAGACGCAGAAGAAGGGCGCGTACTTCGTGTCCCCGCGTCCCGACGGCAGGTGGCAGGTCAAGAGGGCGAACTCCGAGAAGATCCTGAAGATCTTCGACACCAAGGCCGAAGCCGAGGAGTACGCCAAGAGGGTCGCGGCCAACCAGGGCTCGACCGTCGTCCGTCAGAAGAAGGACGGTAAGATACAGAAGAAGAAATGAGGACCCTGGGGGCCCATCCGGGCCCCGTCGGGACTCAGCAGTATTCGACCTTGTCGCTGTCGAGGACCTCGTTCCAGAGCCTGATGGTCTCCTGAGCGTCCTCCTCGTCCATGACCTGGATCGCGAAACCGGCGTGGACCACTGCCCAATCGCCGACCTGGGCGTCGACCATCGAGAGGTTCGCCTTCCTGGTGACCCCTCCGAAATCGACATCCCCCATGTCGCCGTCGATGTTCACGATCTTCCCGGGTATTGCCAAGCACATGCTATCACTCCGACATTATCGCTACGATCGCCTCGGCGGGCTGTCCGTCCGCCGCGGCCAGGGCGGCCAGGGCCTTGTCCCTGTCGCATCCGGTCTGGGACATGACGAGCTCCACATCCTCGTCGGGGAACGTCCTCACGGCCTCCCCGTCCGATCCGATGCTGCGCTCCTCGGTGATTCCGGACACCTGGTAGCTCGTGGATCCGCCCATCTCGATGCACACGACATCGGCGTTCTTCACCACGTACTCCTTGTCCTTGGTCCTGATCACGACCTCGGTCACTCCGTCGATGGAGGTCTGTTTGATCCCCATCTTCTTCATGGCCTGCTTCATCTGCCTGTCGTTGATCTTCATTCCGCCCATGACCGCTCATCCCCGTCGTTGTTCTTAAGGGGTGCGTCGGAATCGACCCTTCAGGGCCGATTCGACCGCTCCGCGCATGGATGCCAGGACCTGCTCCGCCATCGCGACATCCTGCACCCCGCCCTGGGCGAAGTCCGGCTTGCCGCCCCCGCGTCCCCCGAACGATTTCAGGATGTCCGGCAGGAGCTTCCTGCAGTCCACCGCGGGGTCCCCGGAGGCCATGATGACCGACAGCGTATCGGTCACTCCGACTATCAGCGCCACGCCCCCTTCCGACTTCACGGATTCCGCCAGGTCGGTGAGGACGGACCTGTCCGATCCCGGCAGGGATGCGCAGAGCACCTTCTTCCCGCAGACGTCCTCGGGCTTCAGCGACGATGCCAGGTCCTTGGCGGCCTGCTTCAGCAGTTTCCCCTTGAGCTCCGCGTCCGCCTTCATGTTGGCGACCGCTTTCGGAGCATCGGACATCTTGCATCCGATCTCGTCCGTGACGGACAGCGCCACGGTGGCCAGGGATACGGCGGCATCCTTCGCAGCCTGTCCGACCTTGAAGTGGATGGCCACCCCCTCGTCCCCGGCGGAGACCTTCCTGTCCACCAGGAGCATCTCCAGCTCGGACGTCTCCATCACATGGATCCCGGAGCATGCCGACAGGTCGATGTCGCCGATGGCGACGACGGTGATCTCCTCCCCTTCGGGGATGCGGTCCAGTTTGATCCTGACCTTCTCCAGGTCCGGGTCGTCCCTGTCCATGACGCTGCGGGTCACCGGGAGGTTGTCCTTGATCGCCTGGTTGGCGAACCTCACGGCGGATTCGATCTGCTCCCAGGTCAGGTCGTGGTTGACTATGACGTACTTGCTCTCCGGCGAGATGTAGATCTTCGTGATGGTCAGGTCCTCGCACTGCCTCCTGAGGGAGCAGAAGAGCAGATGCTCCCCGGTGTGCCCCTGCATGAGGTCGTAGCGCCTGTCCCAGTCCACGCTGCACCAGACGCGCTCGCCGGGCTTCAGGTCGTTCCCGGGGACCGTGTGCACTATCGTGTCCCCTTCCTCGTGGACCTCGGTCACCCTGTTCCCGCGGATCGAGCCGGTGTCGCACACCTGCCCGCCCCCTCCGGGGTAGAACGCCGTGCTGTCCAGAACGACCTTGTCGCCCTGGACGGAGACCACGTTGGCCTCGAACTCGAAGCCGTAGCCGTCGCGTCTGAATATCTCGTCTGTCATGAGGCGCCCCAATCGCGCGGGGAACCTTAATAAATGCGCTCCCGGTTCCTGTCCTGACGGTACATATGTCGCTCAATGACTTCGATGAACTGGACAAACGTATAATCGAGCTCCTGTGCAGGTCCAGCCAGGGCTCCTACCGTCAGCTCGCGAAGCAGTTGGACGTCCATCCCACCACACTCATCCAGAGGGTCAAGAACCTCGAGACCCGCGGCGTCATCAACGGATACCGCGCCAGCATCGACTACATGAAGCTGGGCTTCGAGTACATGGGTATGGTCAGCGTCTACGCCGAGAACGTCATGACGGTCCAGGACAGGATCTCCAGGATCCCCCAGGTCATCTCCGTGTTCGACGTCACCGGCGACAGCGACTGCATCGTGTGGATCGCCTGCCTCGACAGGGACGAGTTCTCCGAGGTCGTCAAGGAGATCAACGCGATCCCGGACGTCAGGAAGACCAACACGTCGGTCATCCTGAACATCACCAAGGACCCGTTCTCCTACATCCCGCCCATACTCGGCGAGAGGTGAATCCCTAACATTCCCTGTTCGTTCGCTCGCGCGCAATATTAATAATGGCTGTGGAATGGCACCGCCATTTAAGAGGCGCTCTCATGAGAAGAACGAACACTTGCGGCGAGCTCAGGTCTGCGGACCTCGGGAAACAGGTCTGTCTCCAGGGATGGGTCAGGTTCTCCAGGGACCACGGCGGAGTCGCCTTCATCGATTTGGCCGACAGGTACGGCATCACCCAGGTCGTCTTCGACCCCGAGGCCCTGCCGGCCGGCGTCGACGCGAAAGCGCTCGAGGCCGTCATGCACGATTTCTCCCGCGAATCCTGCGTCCAGGTGGACGGGATCGTGAGGAAGAGGGTCGAAGGGACCGAGGATGCCAGGAACCCCACCGGGGAGGTCGAGGTGCTCATCACCGACGCCGTCCTGCTCAACAAGTCGCAGCTCCCCCCGTTCGAGCTCGGCGACCAGAAGGAAGGGGTCCTTCCGGACGAGGACATCAGGATGAGGTACAGGTACCTGGACCTCCGCAGGTCCGAGATGGCCCAGGCCATGGTCTTCAGGAGCCGTCTGATCCACCTCGCCAGGAACTACCTGGAGCAGAGCGGGTTCCTCGAGATCGAGACCCCCATGCTCGGAAGGTCCACCCCCGAGGGCGCCAGGGACTACATCGTCCCGTCCAGGGTCCACCCCGGAACCTTCTACGCCCTCCCCCAGAGCCCCCAGCTCTTCAAGCAGATGCTGATGGTCGGCG
>CAVDQR010000057.1:0-8374 GCA_963611065.1 Bacteroides ovatus | reverse complement strand
CGGCACGGTGTACGAATGCTACGCCGCGACGCAGCTGGCGGCGAACGGGCAGCCGTTGTACTATATCGATAACAAGAGGCTCGGGGAGGTCGACTTCATAATAGACGATTTCACCGAGCAGTCCACGATAGCCCTGGCGGTGGGATCCGGGAAGCCCCTGACGAAGCGGAAGGTCCTGGACAAGCTGATGTCATCGGACTGTCGTCCGAGATCGGCGATCGTCCTGTCCAATTCGGGGGAGATCCGCAGGGACGGCGATGTTCTCCATCTCCCCATCTACGCCCTGATGTTCATCGATTCGGGCATGACATCGACGAAGAAGCGCAGGCGATGCTCAATCGCAGCATCCCGGCCTGTAGTCGACCTCGGTCGGCTGACCGCATCTGAACCTAGTGATGTTGTTGAACAGCTCGTCCAGGATGTACCTGCATCCCCTGGTCCCGACCAGGCATCTCCCCATGAGGTCCATGTGCCTCCCGCGGGGGATGCGGATCTCCACGTACGACGCGGGTGTGACGGACAACCTGCCCTCCAGGGCCTTCATGCCGTCGCAGAACACCGCATCGACCTCCCCTCCGGTCCCCTCCAGGGCGTCGGAGAAGCCGAGTCCCTTCAGATACGACGAGATCTCCCCGAGGTAGGCGCCGTCGGTCATCGTGATGCGCCTGGGGGCCATGCCGAACGTCCCGATCATCCATTTCATCAGCGGATACAGCGTGGAGGAATCCCCTTCGGCGACGAACCCTTTGGCGTGGAGCCCCAGAGGTGCCCTGTCGAAGTTCATCAGCACCGCCCTGACTGAGCGCTCCTCGGCGTCTATGCGCTCGAGGGACGGTGTCGGATCGACGCCCAGGGCGTCCGCGATCTCCTCTACGAAGCTCCTCATCGCGCCGTATCCGATCGGCGCACCGGCCGAAGGTCTGAGGGACGGCGTTCCGAACCTCTTCCCGAGCATCCCGGCCGTCTTGGAGCAGTATTCGGGGCGGACCATGACGTTCAGCCTCGCGGATCCGATGGATTGGATCTCCTCCGCGGTCGGCAGGCATCCCGGTATGCAGTTCACCTCCACGCCCATGGGGGACAGGAGGTCGCGGAGCTCCTTCGCACCGGCCTCCCACCCAGGGTCGGCGATGCCGTATCCGAGGAGGTTCACGCCGTTCCTCCCCCCATCCGGGATGTCCGCCGACTGCAGTAGCGCGCACATCGCCGTGTCGTACCCCTCCGCGAATCCCATCCCGGAAAGGTCCGCATCCATCATAATCGGGTCCCTCCCCTCGACCCCGGTCAATCCGGAGTAGTCCGTGCAGACGAGGGAAGCGCCCAGCGTGTCCACCAGCAGGGTCCTCCTCCCGGTGACCCCCGAGACGGAACCGATCCCTTCCGAGACCTTCTGCGCCGTCCCGAACACGATGTCGTCGTTGTTCAGGTACGTGCAGGGCAGCCTGGACTGCCTGCTGAAGTACTTCGATTGGCAGCACGCCCTGTCCTCCTTCCTGTACGTGGGGATGAGGTCGTGGATCATGATCTGGGAGCGGGACCTGCATCCGCCGGCCCCGTTGATCATCGTGTCCGTCATGCCGAGGGATTCGGACGCCACGACGGCGCCCAGCAGTCCGTCCGGTTCGAGGTTCACAGTCCCGCCTCCCATGTGCCGGCGGGTATGCGCAGGCAGTCCGCCAGGGTGCGGGACCATTCGATGGCCCCGTCTATGCCGTAGGTCCTGGCGCCCAGCGGCGCCCATCTGAATCCCGCGCGCGAGACGCGGTCGGGGTCGTTGGTCACCACGAGTTCGATCCCCTCCTCGGCGACCATCCTCCTCAGGTCGCACATGCCGACCCCTTCGGTCACCTCCACATCGCCGTAGTCGGGGATGCGGACGTTGTGGTCTATGACGAAGCCGTTGGCGAACATCACCGCGCGGACGTCGATGCCCAGCGCTCTCATCGTGTCGACCTCCCACTTCAGGTCCCTGACCATGATGCAGTAGATCACCGCTCTCCGACCCTTCAGGATCGGCTTCGCCGCCGATATCCCCTCCTCGAATTCCCTGCGGAGAGCGTCCTCGGCGGGACCGGCCAGCGGGGCCAGCTCCGGAGCGTATTCGGCGATCCTCCCGATCCAATCGAGGCTCTCCTCCAGACCGACCGGGACGTCCAGTTCCAAGGCCCTCCTGCGTCCGGTCCTCTCGGATATGGCGTCGCACATCCTGGTGTTGAGCTTGGCGTAGCCCAGCTGTATGTCGTATTCCGCCGAGCAGAAGTCCTCCACCTGGGCCATGGTGCAGAAATCCACGAACCTGAAGCGGACCCTCAGTCCGAGCTTGGAGAGGATCCTGTCGATCGCTCTTGCATTGGGCTCCCTGCCGACGGCGTAGAACCATCTGGCGATCAGATTGACGGTCCCTTTCTCGACTTCGCGCGGCCCCATCCTCGACACGAGGGCGTCGATGAACCCGAAGGTCCCTCCGAACTTGCTCCCGAGGAACGTCTCATCGGCGGCGACGGGGATGACGTCGACGGAGTGCTTCTCCGACAGTTTCCTGGCTTCCAGCACCAGGTCGGTCCCCATGATCTCCGACGAGCAGGTGGGGATGAGGAACATGTGTTGATACCCGTCGGACTTCGCGCGGAGGACGGCATCCTCGACGAGCTCCCCGGAATCGCGGAACGCGCCGTCGGCGTCGAGGTTGGTGCTGTAGATGCCGGGTTGGAACATCCTCCCGCCCCTTTCGGACGATCCGTACGCGACGCGCCTCCTGAACGCCAGTTCCATGAGGTACGCGCAGTTCCTCGGACCGTGGAGGATGGCCGCCGCGTCCGTTATCTTCATGGCGCCGTCGGCGGCGCCGTGGGATGTGCAGGCGGGCATGACGAACTCGCCGACATAGGTGAGGTTCCTCTCGGAATCGAAGCCGTCGAAGGTGCATCTCCTGTGGCGGACGTCCCCTCCGTCCTGCCTTATCGGCCTCCCGGCGGCCAGGTCGGTCATGGCGTCCTCGGAGAGCGGTCTCGGGACATGCAGCTCCGGTCCCGAACGGATGAGATCCGACAGTCCCTTCAGTATCGCGGTCTCCTCGGATCCCGGGAACAGGGACGACATCACGTCCCCCTCGGATTCCGCCTCGGTGAACAGATCGGACCTCGGGAGGTCGCATACGACGGGGAGGCCGACGGCCTCCGCGAAGCGTCTGACCTGGATCTCCTCGCCCGGGTCGCCCCTGCGGTTGAATATCAGGCCCATCACGCACCCTCCGGGGTTGATGTTCGCCAGTCCCCTCAGGATGTTGTTCGCCGCGAACAGCGACATGAACTCCCCCGAGGTGACTATCAGCACCGCATCGCAGTTCCCGGCCCTGACAGGTATGGAGAACCCTCCGCAGACCACGTCGCCGAGCACGTCACACACGCGGTAGTCGGCATCGATGTCCGCGATCCTGGAGAACAGCATCTCCATGCCCTTGCCGGCGCATCCCCTCCCCGGTTCCGCCCCTCCGCATTCCACGCAGAGTATCCCGTCGGTGCCTTCGCACACGGGGTCGGCGGACGTGTCCGACGAGAAGGTCCTGATGCTCCTCCCTCCGGTCAACAGTCTCGTGGAGTCGTGCTTCGGGTCGCATCCGACGTGGAGCACGCTGCTCCCGTCCGCGGACAGGAGGTACGACAGATTGGCCGATACGGTGGATTTGCCTATCCCGCCCTTCCCGTAGACCGCTAGACGATACATGCCGGAGCATTATATTGGATGTATTATCCATTATCGGCGGCCATAACATACCGGGGCCCTGCGACAAGGTTAATTTTGAGATACGAATCATCTGGATTCATTATAGGGGTGTAGTAGGGACGATTCTCAGGTATCTGCGCAGGAGGGACTGGCTGATGGTCGCATGCTGCGTCATGCTCATAGTGTGCCAGGTCTACCTCGATCTGAGGATCCCGGAGTACATGTCCGAGATCACCTACCACCTCCAGGTCGGCGATGCGACCGATGTGGTCGTGAGATGCGGGCGCAACATGCTCGCATGCGCGTTCATCAGCCTGGGGCTGGCGATATGCACCTCGGTCCTCGCATCCCGCGTGGCGAGCGCGTTGTGCCGCACGCTCAGGGAGCTGCAGTTCCGCAGGATTCAGACGTGGTCGAGGCAGGACCTCGATTCCTTCTCGGTCGCATCCCTCATCACCCGCTCCACCAACGACGTCTACCAGATGCAGCAGTTCATCGGGCGCGCCATCAACATGGTGATCAAGGCGCCGATCCTCGCCATCTGGGCCGTATTCAAGATCACCTCCAGCGCCTTCGAGTGGACCGCCGTCACCGCCGTGGCGATGGTGATCCTGCTCGTAGCGATGATGCTCATCATGTGGCGCGGGGTCCCGTACATCAGGAAGATGCAGTGGTTCGTCGACGCCGTCAACGCGGAGACGCGCGAGGAGCTGGAGGGCATGAGGACCATCCGCGCCTACAACGCGGAGCAGAGGACCATAGGGGAGTTCGACAGGTCCTCGGACGACCTGAGGGACAACGCCGTGAAGGCGGTCCGCATAATGTCCGCGCTCCATCCCTTCGCATCGTCCATGATGAGCTTCCTGACCATGGCGATATACTGGGTCGGAGCCGCCGTGATCAACTCCGCATCGGGGGACATGGACCGTCAGATGCTCCTGTTCTCCGACATGATCGTGTTCACATCGTACGCCACGATGGTGCTGTCCTCCGTCATGATGGCCACCGGCATCCTGAGGATGCTGCCGAACATCATCGTCTCCTCGAAGAGGATCGAGGAGGTCATCCTGCACGAATCACCGATCAAGGACGGTCCCCTGAAGGCATCCGACGCTCCGGATCCCGGGGCGGTGTCCTTCGACCACGTCTCGTTCTCCTATCCGGGGACGGATGTGGAGGTCCTGCACGACGTGTCGTTCAGTGTCGGGAAGGGGGAGACGCTGGCGATAATCGGTCCGACCGCCAGCGGGAAGTCCACAATAATCAATCTCATAGCGCGTCTGTACGACGCATCCTCCGGGACCGTGTCCGTCGGGGGCTCCGATGTCAGGCAATACGCCGAGGACGAGCTCAGCTCGATGATCGGATACGTCCCGCAGACCGCAGTGGTGTTCACCGGCTCCATGAAGGACAACGTCTGCTACGGCGGCGCCGAGGGGACGGATGACGAGGCGATGCGCGCCCTGCGCATAGCGCAGCTGGACGACCTGGTGCACAGGATGCCGGAAGGTCTGGATTCCGATGTGTCGCAGCATGGATGGAACCTGTCCGGAGGGCAGAAGCAGAGGCTGTCCATAGCCCGCGCGGTACGGAAGGACCCTCCGATATACCTGTTCGACGACACCTTCTCCGCCCTGGATTCGAAGACGGACCGCGACCTGCGCTCCGCGCTGTCGAAGGAGACCGCCGGGTCCACCAAGATAATCGTGGCCCAGAGGGTCGGCACCATCCTCGATGCGGACAGGATAATCGTATTGGAGAACGGGGCCGTCGTCGGCTCCGGGAAGCATTCCGAACTGATGGAATCGTGCGACCTCTACCGCGAGATCGCCATGTCGCAGCTGGAGGATTTCGATGACCGATCGCGAGCGCGGCGTCAGGGCGCCCCCGAAGGGACCGTCGTGGACCCGCGGCGGGGACAAGCCGAGGAGCCTGACGGGCGCGATGAAGTCCCTGATAATCTACATGGGCAGGGAGCGCCGCGCCGTGGCGCTCGGCATGGTCCTCAGTCTGATCGGCACCCTGCTGGCGCTCATCGGCCCCCAGTTCCTGGAGGCCATGACGGACGGGATATCGGATTCCATAACCTCGGGTACGCCCGTCGACATGGGCTGGATCGCCGGGATCGGGTTCACGCTCTTCGCCGTGTACGCCCTCAGCCTGCTGTTCAGGTACGCCGAGGGGTACATCGTCGGAGCGGCATCCGAACGCATAGGCGACAGGATGCGCAAGGACCTCTCCCGCAAGTTCACCCGCCTGCCGTCGTCGTACCTGGAATCCCATCAGATAGGGGATTCGATGAGCCGTGTCACCAACGACACGGACACCGTGAGGAAGGGTGCGGCGGACAGTCTGACCGCGGCGATCAACGCCATGTTCTCCATAGCCGGATCCTTCGTCATGATGCTCTACACCGGGTGGACGCTCGCGATATTCGCGATAATCCCCACCCTGGCGGGCATGGCCGTGATCTACGTGGTGACCCATCGCAGCCAGAGGTTCTTCGTCGCGCAGCAGAGGGACCTGGGCAGGATCAACTCCATCGTGGAGGAGGTCTACTACGGCCACGACATAGTCAAGACGTACAACAACTGGGGCCGCAGCAACGCCGAGTTCGACGGCGTCAACGAGGACCTGTTCCAATCGTCCTTCAGGGCCAGGGTCCTGACCAGCATGATGCCCCAGCTCATGGGGTTCATCGGGAACCTCGGATACGTCATAGTGTGCGTGGTCGGCTCCATCCTGATCCTGGACGGCAGCATCTCCTACGGTGTGATCGCGGCGTTCATCGTGTACATCAAGATGTTCAACCAGCCCGTGGCGGAGATGGCCGACCTGATCGCCAGGATGCAGTCCGTCGCATCGGCGTCGGAGCGCGTGTTCGCCTTCCTCGATCTTCCGGAGATGGACCCCGACCCCAGGCTGGACGGCTTCGTCCGCGCCGAGGGGAGGGTGGAGTTCAGGAACGTCCGTTTCGGATACCGCCCCGACATGGAGGTCATCCACGGTTTCGACCTGGACGTGGAGCCCGGGTCCACCATCGCGATAGTCGGCCCCACCGGGGCCGGGAAGACCACCATGGTGAACCTCCTGATGCGCTTCTACGACCCGGATTCGGGGGAGATCCTGATAGACGGGATCCCCACGTCGAGGATGTCCCGGGCGCAGGTGAGGGAGCAGTTCTCCATGGTCCTCCAGGATTCGTGGATCTTCGAGGGCACGTTCCACGACAACATCGCCTACACCACGCCGGGCGCCACCCGCGAGGATGTGGAGGAGGCCTGCAGGACCGTCGGGATCGACGAATACATCCGCTCCCGCCCCGATGGGTACGACACGGTCATCCGCGACGGGTCCGGGCTGTCCGTGGGCCAGAGGCAGCAGATCGCCATCGCCCGCGCCATAGTCAAGGACGCGCCGATGATCATCCTGGACGAGGCGACGAGCTCCGTCGACACCCGCACCGAGCGCAGGATACAGGCCGCGATGGACAGGATGACCGATGGACGCACATCGTTCGTGATAGCGCACCGCCTGTCGACGGTCAGGCACGCCGACAGGATACTGGTGATGGTCGGGGGCGAGATCGTCGAATCCGGGACGCACGAGGAGCTCCTGGCGCTGAACGGGCACTACAGGATGCTGCACGACGCGCAGTTCGAGGAGTCGGACCGAGGGCGATCGCAGACCGGTCTTCTCCATGAGGATCGTCGGGATCTTCCCGTCGAATGCGACCCCGTACAGCATCGTCTCGCCTTTCAAGCCGTAGGCGTACTGGTTGTCATGGATCTGTCTGAGGGCCTCGCGGGCCAGCTCCTCCATGGTCTTGTGCTTGTTTCCCTCGTTGCGACGCTTGATCTCGATGAGTATGTTAGGTCCCGGTCCGGCGATCCGCTTCATGCGGATGTCGTAGTACCCGTTCCCGGCCTCGTGGTCCGCCAGGATCTCGTACTTCCCGGATTCCGTGGCCACCAGACCTGCTATGAACGCCTCGTACGGGAATTCATTGGTCAGAATGCGTTGGCTGAGGGATTCCATGAGCTCCCGGAGGTTCGCAGTCATGACCGAGGGGTTGCCGGATTTCATCGCATCGATGAATCTCAGCAGGGACGCATTGACCTCGGGTCCGAATCTGTTGATGATCTCGTCCTTGAAGATTCCGAGCACCTCCTTGTTCGGTACAGATAACAGGTACTCGTTGCCTGCCGGGATGGCCTTGAGATATCCGGATGCGACCATGACCGATAATATCATACCGTCGGCCGACTGGAGGTCGGAATAGGCGATGTTTCCTTTGACTTTGGCCGACACGTTCGCCCCTGTGCAGAGCGTTTCTAAGATGCTCCAGGTGTTCCGATCGCTCCTGTTGACCAGATTCTTGATTATGTCGTTCCCGCTGGTGCTCTCCCAGTATCCCTTCGGGTAGCAACTGCGATCGATGTAACTGATGATGCTCCAGGGGTTGTACACATCCTCGTCGCCGAAGCGGTATCCGTCGTACCACTCTCTGGCTTCGTCGATTTTGTTTCTGTAGCCGTTCGAGCGTAGGAGCCATTCGACCTCCTCCTGCGTGAAACCGAACATCTCGTCGTAGTCCGTGGAGAACACGTCTACGATCTTCGGGTTGTTCAATCCGGAGAATATGCTCTCC